>CBQWHS010000494.1:0-4080 GCA_967728665.1 uncultured Chryseosolibacter sp.
TCAGAGAATGTTAATGTTATTTGCGGACTAGTGGAAACTCCAGATGTGTTTAAATTCGAAATCTGGTTATCAATTTTAATCTCTTCAAGCGTGAAATTTTTTGGGCCTGGAGTTGATTCATCATTGTTACAATTGCTTAGAAAGAAAACAAAACTTGCAAAAAAAACAATGAATGCGTTCTTCATCTCGGTTGATTTAAAAAAAAGAGGGTACAAACCCAAAGATGTACCCTCCACTACTAAATTAATTATCTACCCGCAGTTCCCAAGTTGAACAATGCAGTGACCTCAGCGTCGGAAAGTGCCGTGTTGTAGATTCTTACATCGTCAATGCTTGCAGTTGCCCAAGGGTTCCAGCTTTGCTGACTTGGAGCACCTGTGAAACCGATATCTTTTGAAGCAAGACTTCCAAATACTGCCTGAACCGGCACAGCCATTACTTCCACACCTGTTGTTCCACGATCAGTGTAACCACCAACGTTAGCTCCGTCCGCGAAGATATAAAACTGGTGAGTGGTTCCGTCCCAACGCATTACGTAATGTGCCCAACGTTTCGCGCCCATGAAGAACGCGCCTTTGTCACCATTTTTTGTAGCCACATTATCTTGCAAGCTGTTTGGCTGTCCTGCAGGATGCGTGTTCAATAAGTTCTTTAACTCAAGCGTATCAGATGTAGGTAGATGGCGTGAAGTTTCAGCAGTAGCCATAACATCACCCCAAATATCTGTCACACCTGTTGGTATCAATCCGAAAAATGCAGTGAAACCTTCCGTTGCAGTTCTCTTGTTACCTGTAACATTTACCCACATGCTCACAGTGAAGTTATTCAATGCATTTGCAGTGTTAATGTTAGCGATCGTTGGATATACCAATGCGCCTTTTGTTAATTGCAAAGCTTTTCCAATTTGTCCAGTTGTGAAACCTACCGTTCCGAATGTGTTCGAAGCCGCAGTTTTGCTGATTGCTTCTGCGTTTGTATCATCAAACGTCCAATGCGCAACGAGATTTGTTTTAGCAACTTCATCGCTATTGTTGTAACCATCAATTTTTGGCAATTCTTTGTCGTCATTACACGACGTAAATGCTACAGCAACTAATGCCATAACACCTGACATAAAATAATAAACTCGTTTTTTCATTTTTGTTGGATTAATTAAAGTGTATAAAAAGTAAAATTTGTTTTCGGTTAATGATCGTCTTATCGAAATCAATAATTTGGATTCTGCTGAAGCTTGTTTCCGCTCAGCAAAATTTGCGAACTGGGAATTGGTAACAACTCGTGCTTGCCTGCCACGAAATTTGTCTTACCTGATGCGAGCATCACCTGAGCGGCTCTTCCTTGCCGAACGAGATCCCAGAAGCGATCGTGTTCCATTGCAAGCTCGACATGACGCTCTTGCCAAACATCCACTATTGTCACAGAACTTTTCGGTGCCAAACCTGCACGAGCCCTAACCATGTTAACTCTTCCCGCAGCATCGCCTTGTCCAGTATTTAATGCTGCTTCAGCATTCATCAGCAGCACTTCGGCATAACGCAGAATCTTTATATTCTTCGGACGATCTTTATCAGCAACGTTCGCATACTGTTCTTTCGTACGACTCGTGTACGCTTTGTAATTGTAGTATAGGTTTTGTACGGAGTCTGAACTAGGGATTCTGAAACCATCCCATAACACCGTGCCTTTGTGCGTCCCTGAATTGTCGATAAAGATTATTGTTCCATCTTTCCGTTTATCGTTTGCTTCATAGGCCCTGATGAGCGAAGGTGATGGATCATTAAATCCCCAACCAAGATCATCCCAACCTCCTTTGCCACCAACTCGAGGTCCTTGAGATGTCGTGTAGTTATCGATCTTAAGATTCGAATTGTTGAATTTGCCGGTTTGTATTTCGAATACCGACTCTCGGCTATTGTCTCCCGCTTGTCGCCAAAGTTGCCCATAATCGGCAAGTAAATCATACTGGCCAGAGGTGATAACTTCTTGCGTTAACGCATAAACTTTATCCCATTGCTGGAGATACATGTAAACTTTTGCAAGAAGACTTTGAGCAGAGCCTTTTGTTGCATGACCAACTGCTGCTAATGAACGCAATGGCAAATTGTCGGCGGCAAACTGCAAGTCTTGAACAATGCTATTATATACATCGGCAACAGCAGCTCGTGTTTGAAATGCTGGGTCATTGTTTGCATCGACCGCATCAACCGGTACACGCAATACCAGGGGAACACCGCCATACATCCGGACAAGATTGAAATATAAATATCCTCTTAGAAATCTCACTTCGCCTTGAAGACGACTTTTGTCTGCAGCAGAAATTGATGCTTCATCCAATGCGGCCAGTGCTTGATTCGCTGCACCTATTCCGTTGTAGTGTCCGCTCCAAAGTGTTTCTGCAAATTTGTTTGTTGAAGTAATAGTGAAATTGTCAATGTCGCCAACCGGAACGGCTTGATCACTTGGCGTACTTCCTTTGTCAGCATCATCGGAAATGATATCAGTCACGGACACAAAAGCGAAACCATGTACATCACCATTACCCCATGAGTCTCCTTGAAGCAAACTATTATAGACACCTGTTACCAATTTCTCGGCAAGTTTCGGATCGCTTGCTGTGGTCACACCACCTTGAACCGGAACGTTCAAGAAATCTTCGCTGCAGGAAATTGCAGTTATCGAAAATAAAACGAATGCTAATTTTTTCATTTTAATCTTGTTCAACTATTAAAAACTGACATTCAATCCGGCCGCAATCGTACGGGTTGTAGGATAGGCGCTTAACTCAATTCCGGAGGTGAGTGGATCACCAGGCAACTCGGCTGTAAATCCGCTGTATTTCTTCAGCGTAAAAAGATTCTGAGATGTGACAAACAAACGCAAACCTGACGAGCGAATTTTGCTCAGCACTGGTTTACCGAAGGTATATCCGATTGTAAGATTGTTGATCCGGGCAAATGATCCAGATTCAACAAAATAATTTGATGCGGGAAGATTTCCAACCGTGGCGGCAGGCTGTGTCTGACAGTGACTCCCTGAAGTCCACCTGTTGTAAACTAAATCTGATTCGATGTTGTCTTTACCCTCTACACGAACAGCGCGCTTTCCATTATAGACTTCATTGCCTACGTTGCCGTAAAAATCAACACTGAAATCCCAACTCTTGAAATGACTTCCGAAATTCAATCCGAAATACGCAACAGGCTGATATGAACCTGCGAAGTCGCGATCATTGTCATCGATCATCCCGTCACCATTCTTATCCCAATATTTAAATTGTCCAGCTTTAGCTGTAGGTTGAATTACTGTTCCTTCTCCATTTGTATACGCTGCCACTTCCGCGTCAGAATTAAATACACCAAGGACTTTCAAAACGTAAAAACTTCCGACAGGATGTCCATTATCAGTAAGTGTTGTAAACCCTTGCGCTGCGCCGATGCTTCCGCCATAAATTGCCTGGCCACCGTTCAAATCGATAACAGAGTTTTGATTTAGAGTAACGTTTGCTCCTATGTTATAGGAAAAATTATCACTTACCTGGTTTTTCCAATTCAATACCACTTCAATTCCTTTGTTGCGAATCGAGGCTACGTTCGTGAGAATAGCACCATTGATATCACCAACTGTTCTTGGAATTGGAACGTTGATCAAGGCGTTCTTTACTTTCTTATCATAATAATTTACCTCACCTGTAAGCCTGGATTCCAGCAATGCAAACTCCACCGCCAAATCATACTCTTCGGTGATCTCCCAGGTGATGTTAGGATCGATGATCTGGTTGATCTGTGCACCATTTGTTGCTGTGGTTACACTTCCGTTAAAAGGGTAAGCTTTGTTAAGTGTAACGGTGCGAGTATAGGCGTCTGTTGGAATTTGATCATTTCCAACTTTACCATACGATCCACGAAGTTTCAACAGGTCAAATAAGTTTTGATTTTGCATGAATCCTTCTCGGCTCAAAATCCAGCCTACTCCAAACGAGGGAAATTGTTGCCAGCGATTTTGACCGGGAAGGCGAGAGCTTCCATCAGTCCGCATTGTCGCAGTCAATAAATATTTTTCGTCAAACGAATAATTCAATCT
>CBQWHS010000495.1:0-4077 GCA_967728665.1 uncultured Chryseosolibacter sp.
ATTGGAGATCCTATCACGATCACGTTGACAGTGTTGCCAGAACCCGTGGTGAGCAATAGCTTGGATAAAGCTACTTGCAGTGACACGCCCGGAGGAATTAACTTTAATACGAACGGTGCGAGTATCTCTGCTGCTAATTATGTTATTAATAGCATCAGCGTTTCTTCAGGTTTAACTCCTTCATCTGGAAATGCAGCGACAGGAACAAATAAACCCGCATCAGCGATCTTCGGTGATATCTTCACAAATAATACAGCAACACCTCTGACAGTTGTTTATAACATCACACCGGTCTCTTCAAGTGGATGTTTTGGCGATGCTAAAGCGATCACACTTACTGTGAATCCTGAACCATCAGGAGTAGCATCATTGCAGCAACCTGTCTGTAGCGATGTCGTATTCTCATTCAATCCTCAGACAAATATTTCAAATGCCGTTTCCGCAAGCTTCTCATGGACAGCGGTCTATCCGGCAGGCTTAACCGGAGGCGCTTCGTCTGGAACAGGAGCGGTAGCAGGAACATTGACAAACCTCACAAACCAAACGTTGAACGCTGTTTATACAGTGACACCGACAAGTGGTTCAAATTCATGTGTTGGAAATGCATTCACCATCACCGTACCGATCAGACCAGAACCAGTGGGCCTTGCAGATGCGAACACGGTGTGTAGTGATGTTGCCGCGAACTACAATCTTTTAAACAACATTGCCATACTTGGTAATAACGTGGGAAGCGTTTTCTCGTGGGTTGCCGCTGATAATGCGTCCATCACTGGTGAAAGTCTATCGCCTCAAACAGGTCCAACAATAACGAACGTGTTAAACAATATTACGAACTCCGGCCAGGCCGTGATATACACAGTGACGCCTACAAGTGTTGCCGGAGCATGTGTCGGCAATACGTTTAACGTTACCATCAATGTGAATCCGGAGCCTGTCGGTCAAACAACGTCCGTAGTAATTTGTAGTGACTTGTCTGTTGCGTACGATTTGCAAAACAATGTGAACACAAACGGAAATAATTTACTAGCTAATTTTGGATGGAGTGCAACAGCCAATTCAGATGTTTCTGGTGAAAGCAGTCTTGTCAAGAATGCAAGTTTGATCGATGACATACTCGTCAATGGAACAAATTCTGTTCAGAATGTTCTGTACACCATAAACCCAGTGGCCCAAACAACAGGCTGTATCGGAAATACATTTACGCTTAGCGTGAACGTTAATCCGCGCGCGAAAATTTCTGCCGGACCGAATCTCGCAGTGTGTGAAGATAAAACAGATATCACATTGCAAGGATCGCTGAACTATGCTCCTAATGGAATTTTATGGACAGGCGGAAGTGGCACATATTCTTCAAATAGTGATATCAATGCGAAGTATGCATTTGCAAAACCTTCTGAAATAAACACAACATTCACATTAACAGTGACGGCCCTTGATCCCGATGGCGGAGGCCCTTGTCCTCAAGAAACCGATCAGATGGTACTAACGGTAAATCCGTTGCCGGTTGTCGTGTTCTCAGGATTGCCATCAGGGGTACCGCCTCAAATGGCAGAAAACAATTTACCAATTACATTGACGGGTAATCAGATCGGTGGCGTGTTTACTATCGCGCCGATCACTTCTAACATCGGAAGCACAGTAGTAAATCCGGTTGATAAAGCGCTATTTGATCCAAGCGCAGTTACCCTGGGTTCGAATTTTATCACGTACACTTTCACCAACAATAATGGTTGTACAAATTCCAATACGCAGGAAGTGATTGTCAATCCGATCACGAACGTAGATTTCGCAATTCAAAACGCAACGTTGAATGAGGATGGCCAGTATGAATTGTGCGCAGAATTAGGTTTAGTAAAACTGATTGGTTTCCCGGCAGCATCAACCGGTTTGCCACCAGAAACACAATTCACCAGTGTTGCTGCGTTCCCAGGAGGACCAACCGCTACGATTGTGTTCGATGGTGTGGATTACTACATCCAAACAAACGGACTGGTTTCTCAACTTTACCGTATTCGATACGATTACAAAAACGCGTTCGGTGCCGTTACATTCAGGATTCGCGATGTTAGAATTTTTGCAAGTCCGGTCGCACTGCTTACGTCATCTAATAACTGTATCGCGAGCGATGTCGTTTTTAAAGATGCGTCAACACTTAATCCGACTCCTTTCCCGACTAACATCGTCAGCTGGTCATGGAATTTCGGAGACAATAGCTCTAGCACAAATCAAAATCCAAGCAAACGTTATTCGCAGTCTAGTACGTATTACGTAACACTGAAAGTAACGACCCTGCAAGGTTGCTCGAACACCACGCCAGCGTTGGGCAATCCAATTCGCGTTGGAGATGTTCCGATTCCGGAATTCCACTGGTCGGCTATTTGTAATAATGACTTCACGAAATTCGAAGACCTGTCAGATCCGGGTAAGATTAGTACGATTACAGGTTATTCATGGGATTTTGGAGATGGTGATAAAGCTGTTGGAGCAGCTGGAAACACAGTACCCGCAGGTACCAATGGAAGCAGAACTACTGGAACATTCACGATGCCGGATCATAAATACACAACTTTCGGCACCTATGACGCGAATCTGACCGTGACGACAAATGACGGATGCTCAAATTCTATAACGAAGAGAGTATTTATTCTTCCATACAAGACGGTGAAGCTTGCAACTAATTCATCGTATGTTGAAAACTTTGAAGCAACTAACGGAGGATGGATCGCGGAAGCTTTTGATGCTACGAACTCAACAAAAACTAACATTATAAAGAGCGATACAAGCTGGATCTGGGGAATTCCTACAGGATCACACATAACAGGTGGTTCCAACTCCCAAAAAGCATGGTGGACTGGAAAAAACAAAACAGGTGAAAGCACTTATTTCCCGAATGAAAATTCCGTGGTGAACGGACCGTGTTTTGACTTAAGTTCTTTGGAACGTCCGATGATCAGTCTTGATTACTTCTCGGATGCCGATGTTTCGGATGGCGCTGTCTTGCAGTACTCCATTGACGGTGGAAATAACTGGAGAATTGTCGGACCAAACGAAGCGCTGCAGGATCGAGATCAAGGTATAAACTGGTTTAATGGAAGCAGTATATTCTCGAATCCAGGGGAACAGTTCCTGGGTCAATATGGTTGGACTGGAAATGCAACGAACACAACTCCTGCTCAAGGGCTGTGGAAAAACGGAAGGTTTAATCTTGACATGATTCCAGTTGTGAGTCGGGGACAAGTGAGGTTGCGTGTGGCATTTGCCAGCAACGATGGTAACCCGAAGCCAAACACATACGACGGCTTTGCGTTTGACAATATTTTTGTAGGAGATAAAAAACGAACTGTTCTGGTTGAACACTTTACAAACAATACATCACAACCTGCTCGAATTGCAAGTAGCGATATTGATGATATGTTCACCAAACAGAGTCTCATCCACTCGAAACCTGACTTCTTCAAGATTCAATATCATATGGCCGTCCCTGGTGTCGATCCATTGAACACAGACAATCCAACCGATCCGGGGGCAAGAGCGTTCTTCTATCAAAATGTAACGCAGCCACCATTTACGGTAATGGATGGTATCCTGGGTAAGTTCTACAACAAAACATTCCAGGGAGGCTATAAGGCGATCAACGAAATTGAACTCGACAGACGGGCTCTGGAAGATCCTGCTTTCATAATTGATACGGTCGAAATTGATCCGACAGCACCCTCGAATGCGATTAAGGCAAAAGTGAAATTCACGTATGTGGAAACGGTGAACCCAATCACAACACCAGTGACATTCCAGGTTGGTTTGGTCGAAACAGATATAACTTCCGGCAGCGTTGTGAATGAAAATGTGTTACGAAAGCTTTTGCTGCAGAGCGAAGGCTTTACGGTAAATCGTGCATGGAAGGTGAACGATCAACAAACCATCGATATCAATTACACGGTCGACGTTCCGGTCTATGATCCATCGAAACTTTACCTGGTAATTTTTGTGCAGGACTTTGTTACGAAAAAAATTCATCAGGCTGGCATTGTGAAGGCGCCTTCAGCAGTCGGTGTGGCTCCCGTGGGAATCATGGAC
>CBQWHS010000496.1:0-4076 GCA_967728665.1 uncultured Chryseosolibacter sp.
ATTTCCAGTCATCTCGCGATAGCAACACCTTACATGGACCTTATCGAGGAGTTTACACTTGAGGAACAGCTCAACTTCCATTTTAAATTAAAAAAGATCAGGCAGGGATTTTCGGAAAACGATCTGATCGACATCATGTACCTGTCCGCGTCGCGAAAAAAATATATTTCTAATTTTTCGTCCGGGATGAAGCAACGGGTTAAGCTGGGACTGGCATTTTATTCTCAATGCAATCTGCTTTTTATTGACGAACCCGGGACAAACCTGGATGAGACGGCTTTCAAATGGTACTCGGATCAGATACGACAACTTCCGGTTTCGACCGCGATATTTTTAGCCTCAAATGATCCCGCAGAATACACAGATGAATATCAGCGAATCTGGCTTCCCGACTTTAAATGAAAGTTGGTCCGAACAATCGCAAACAGCGCGGAAACGCCCGATTTAAGGTTACTTTGGAAGAATCTGTAAGATTAAGGTTGATCCCCTAAAAGGAAATTTCGACCATTTTGTTATTTTTACGAGATACACGTTAATCGATAACCAATGAAAATTGCAACTAAAGTACTCTCTCTTCTTGTTTTAGCCGGTTTAGCTATTTTTTCAATAGGATGTGGACCAGACAATCCAGGCAAAACCGAACAGGAAAAACAATTGGAAAAAATGGTTTCCTCCTGGACGTTGACTAGTGCAAATGATGGATCAGACAGAACCGCCGGATTCCCCAACCTTGTCTTGACCTTGTCAGGAAGTTTTGCTAAGGACGGCACTTATAACTACTCTTTCGCAGGCACACGCCCAAATCCGAGCCCTTGGCCGGTGAGTGGCACATGGAAATTCGGAACAACTGTTACAAGTGATTTAATTCGTGATCCTGGAACTGCAAATGAGATTCCAATGACTTATACCCTTACCGATAATACCCTCACCATTAATTTTACAATAGCGAGTGGTAGCACCGGTTGGCCTGGTGGATCAAGCCGCGTTGGTTCAGTAACAGGAAATTGGTCTTTCGTATTTGCGAGACAATAAAAAGAGCTTATCCATAGTAAATAGTAAAAAAAGCAGTCTCAGCGGACTGCTTTTTTTATTGGCCTGTATTTTTTCGAAATATCATTTCAATACTACCACAGTGATACCGTCTCCGCCACGCTCAACGTGTTCATCACTAACAGATGCTACTTCTCTGAATTTTCTGAGCTGCTCGCGAATCACTTTCCGAAGAACACCTTCCCCTTTTCCATGCAGAATTTTTATTTCCGATTGGCCGAGCAAAATTGCTGTATCCATAAACTGGTCTAAAACCGGGGCGACTTCTTCAACCCGCTTTCCCCGAATATCAAGGGTGCTGTTGAAATTCGCTTGCTTCTCATGAATATTCACACCCACGGAACGAAGCCTCGTTGACACTTCTTTTGGCACCGTGCTTCCGCTGACCTTTTCGAGAGATTCGACTTTCACTATTGTCTTCATATCACCGAATTGCACAGACGCAGTTTTACCTTTGATCGAAAGAACAATCCCCGTCCCATCTTGCCCCACGATTCTTACCCGATCGCCCTCTTCAATTGCCTCTTTAATTTTTTCTTTTTTCTCCGACTTAGGCTGAGCGACACGCTGATTCAAAGATTCAAGACCCTTTCTTACGCGAATCGTTTCTTTGCGCTCAGCTTTATTCTCACGAATGTGTCGTATTGTTTTTTCGATCTCACGATTCGTATCCTTCAACAACTGCGCGGCCTCGTCTTTTGCCTTCGCGATGATCTCTTTCTTTCGCGTTTCAAGCTCGGAAGACAAACTCTCATATTTAGAAAGTGATTGTTTCAACAGCGCCTCTTGTTTTTCCATCCGCTTCAAGCGATCCGTTAGTTCCCCTCGTTCTTTTTCCAGTGTTCTCACAAGATTTTCAAACCCCGCAAGATCTTTACCGACAAGTCTTTCTGCTTCCTCCAGCATCTGCTTTGGGAGACCAGTTTTTTTTGCAATCTCAAGAGCGAACGAACTTCCTGGCTTACCAATATCCAATACATACAACGGCACCAGGTTCTTATCATCAAATCGCATGGCTGCATTCGTAATACCTTGCCGCTGCCCTGCAAACAATTTCAAATTATAATAATGCGTAGTGGCAACGCCCCAGACTTTTTTCCGAAGCAATTCCTCTAAAACAGATTGGGCAATCGCTCCTCCAAAATTCGGATCAGTTCCTGAACCTAATTCATCCATAAGAATGAGTGAACGATCACCCGCATATTGAATGAATGCAGCCATATTTTTCAAGTGGCTGCTATAGGTGCTCAAATCGTTTTCAATGGATTGTTGATCACCGATATCTAAAAAAATGTCGTTGAAAATTCCGACGCGTGAGCGATCCGATAGCGGAACAAGCATTCCGCATTGGACCATATACTGCAAAAGTCCGACAGTTTTTAACGTCACTGATTTTCCTCCTGCGTTCGGGCCTGACACTAATAGCAACCGGTTGATGGGATCAAGTGCAATATTCAACGGAACAACGTCCCGTTTTCCCTTTAAGCTCAAGTACAACAACGGATGACGTGCAGTGTACCACGTCATCTCCGGTTTATTTTCGATGATGGGCTGGTCTGCACTTATCTCAATAGAAAATTTCGCTTTAGCGCGAATAAAATCGACCTGGGCAAGAAATTGGAATGACTGTCTTAGTTCGGGAAGGTGCTGTCGAAGCTTATCCGTTAACTCACGAAGAATTCGAATCACCTCCCGCTTTTCCGCGTGTTCAAGATCACGGATTTCATTGTTGGTGTCCAGCATTTCTGCCGGCTCCATAAATACAGTCTGTCCTGTTGCTGATTCATCCAGAATAAATCCTTTTACTTTTCGTTTGTGCTCCGCCTGAATCGGGATCACTAATCTTCCATCACGAACCGTTGGAAGCGCTCCTTCAGGAACCCATTTCTCGGCTACCGCATTTCGAAAAAGTTGATCCGCCAACTTTCGAAGATGAGACTGCTCATCGCGCAATTTCTTTCGGATTTTTCCAAGGTCGGAACTTGCGGAATCACGGACCATTGCTTTGTCATCAATGATTGAATTAACAAGCTTTGGAATTTCCGCTGTCAGTGTAACAGGTTCAGAAAGTTTAAATAACTGTGGATAGAATTCTTTCGACTTTTGTAAGAAGTTTTTAGCGGCAAGAATTGTTTCCAGCGATTGAGAAAGTTTTAGAAATTCTATAGCCTCAAGGTAGCTGCCTTCTAAAGTAATTCGCGTGATCCACTCATCGCCATCAAAAAAATGACTCGACGGAAATTGCTCTCCTTTCTCAAGGATCTGTTTGAATTCCAGGTTTTGTCGGAGTAGAATTTTTATAAACTCAGCGTCCGTACTGAATTTCATCCGGTCGATCCAACGGGTTCCGGCAATAGAAAGGCAATATGATGTGAGCCGTTGACGAATGAGATCAACGCCTAATTTTTGTTCAAGTTCTGCTGGAAAAATCATTTGTAAGACGCGCGTTGTTCGCGAAGCTGGAGAGTGTCAATCAGAACGGAATAAATTTTATCCAACTCTTTTGGACGTTCCATATAATAATAAATCGATCGCTTTACCGCCGAATCCGTGGTGTTGTTAGTTTTTGCAATGCTCACCATCATAATGTCAAATACCTGGTGAGCAGAATCAGGACTCAATCCCAGCGTATTCACTTTCTCTTCGTTGGTATAAATTTCCGCCAGCACTTTTACCATCTCATCTTCTGACAAAACGCCATCCGGTGGCGATGAAGAAACGCCGCAACCAAAAACAAAAAAAATAAAGCCGACGAGGGCTGTTCGGATACCCATAAAATTCAAAATGCCTTTCAAAGTTTTTAACAACCTAATTCCTATTTGGGTGGCGCAAAATACTCATAATTATTCTATTTTGGCCCCCTGATGCAAACCCAAAGCCGGTGCAAAAGGTTTAAGACCGGCGAGAGGAAAACAAAAATCAGACCGGGTGAAAGATATTCTTAAAAAATTAAGGAAGTACGAGATCCAGATCCGCAAGGCGATCAACAGCCAAATGCAGGGCGACTTCCATTCCATTTTTAAGGG
>CBQWHS010000497.1:0-4073 GCA_967728665.1 uncultured Chryseosolibacter sp.
GAATCGAAGTAAATATTCAGTGAAACTTCTTTCAGCGGAGTTTCCACCACGTGACCGTGAAGCAAAATGCTACGGCAAAATACAGGATCACCGGCACCCAAAAGAAATAGACAATTGAAACGACAGTCCCGATAATAAAAGGGATTGAGGAAATAATTGCAATGTTATAGATGAGGTGTGTGCCGGATAATTTTTTGAACAGCCAAAGGTTGAAGAAACCAGTAAAAAACAGGAACAGGGAATAACAAATGTTTAGTCCATTTTGAATATCCATGGCTGTCATTTTCCCACCAACGAATGGTTTCTCATACGAAGTCATAAAGGCAAACAGTTTAGCCTCGGTGAGATTTAACGGCTTGGAGAAGGCAAAGTGGACTATTACATGCACCATCGCCCAGGTGATCAACAAATAACAAGCAGTCTTAAAATATCTATGAGCAAGGCGTTTCGTCAACATGTGCAAAATTTTCAAAAAAACGATACCACCAAAATCAGACTTGAACCAACCGTTGGGCATTATATTATTATGACAGCTTGGCTATGGCTGATCAAATTGTGTCTCGCAAAGAATGGGAGTGGGAAATTAAGCCCGAATCCTTTTGGTTTAACTGGAATTGGGGCCAACTCTGGTCTTACCGTCATTTATTGCTTCGATTGGTTCGAAGAGATTTCTTAGTGAATCACCAGCAAACTTTGCTCGGCCCACTGTGGATCCTCTTTCAACCGGTCATCGTTTTAATTACTTACATACTTATTTTCGAGAAAGCAGTTGGATTATCTACTGACGGATTGTCGCCAACACTTTTTTATTTAAGCGGAATAATTCTCTGGAATCTTTTCGCTGAATCTTTTACAGGAACGTCGTTCACCTTTATTCAAAATGGAAATTTGTTTGGAAAAGTTTATTTCCCGAGGCTGATTATTCCATTAGCAGTAATGTTGGTGAATTTGCTTCGCTTCGCTATTCAATTTCTGATTTTCATAACCCTTGTTCTCGCTATCTCGCCGGAGCGATTTGTTCATTCACCTTTTCAAATGATGTTGAGTTTTCTTTGGGCTGTACCAGCCGTAGCGCTGCTGGGGTTGAGTCTCGGAATGGTGTTTTCAATTCTTACAGCGAAGTATAGAGATTTTGTCAATGTAATCCATCTCATCATACGTCTATTGCTGTTTGCCACTCCGATTATTTATCCGTTGTCAGTTGTAAATTCTTCATGGCGAAGATTTGTGGCTATCAATCCGCTCACCAGCGTGGTCGAAGTTTTTCGTTTTGGATTTCTTGGCAAAGGAACATTTGATCTCTACCAGATTTTATATAGTTCATTCTTTGTCATTTTTCTTCTTGTTTTCGGCTCCATGCTGTTCAACAAGTATGGAAATAAATTGCAGGACGTTCTGTAGCATATGTCGAAACCAATAATTCAAATAGAAGACATTTCCAAAAAGTATCAACTTGGAAAAATTGGAACCGGATCGTTTCGCCAGGACATCACGCGTTGGTGGAATACGAGTTTGCGCAAACAGCATGATCCTTTTTTTATGAACGAAGAAAAGTCATCTGCGCTTTGGGCATTGCATGAAGTTTCATTCTCCATTAATGAAGGCGAAGTTATCGGTATCATCGGAAGAAATGGCGCGGGCAAGTCAACCTTGTTGAAAATACTTTCAGGTATCGTCAGTCCGACTAAGGGAAAAATTTTAGGCCGTGGCCGGATAAACAGCCTGCTCGAAATCGGAACGGGATTTCACGATGAGCTCACCGGACGTGAGAACATTTTTTTGAATGGCTATTTTCTCGGGATGAAACGAAAAGAAGTCGAAAAAAAATTTGATGAGATCGTGGAATTTTCCGGTGTCGAAAAATTTCTTGAAACTCCTGTGAAGCGTTATTCCTCCGGTATGTACATGCGTCTTGCATTCGCAGTTGCGGCTCACCTGGAGCCTGACATTTTAATTGTTGATGAAGTGTTGGCTGTTGGTGATGCCGAGTTTCAGAAAAAATGTCTCGGAAAAATGCATGACGCATCCGCGATGCATGGACGAACTGTTATTTATGTCAGTCACAACCTACAGTCGGTAATTAATCTATGCGATCGTGCTGTGCACCTTCAACACGGAAAGATGGTCAACATAGGTAACAGTTCGCAAGTGGTGAACGCGTATATCAAAGACCACCAGGAAAATCGCGACTACCAATCGTGGAAAAATATTCAGGATTCACCGGGAAATAACTTCATTCGGGTAAAATCTGTAGAGCTTGTTCCCCAGCTTACAAGTCAGCACGAACCCATAGATGTACGCACTCCGCTCACCGTTCGCTTCAAATTTTGGAATTTGGTGGAGGAGCAGAATATTTCGGTGGGCCTTCACCTTTTTACGGCCAGTCGGGAATGCATTTTTGATATAAGTTCTACACCTCGCAAGTACAAGAAGGGATTGGTAGAGGGACAGTGTCATATTCCGGGAAATTTTCTGAATGATGGAAGTTATTTCTTCTCGATCATTTTTGTGAAAGATACTTCTGTCGAGTTATTCTATCTGCAAGAATGTCTTTCAGTTGACATCGAAGACTATCGGGAGAATATGAACTGGTATGGAAAATGGATGGGTTTCGTGCGGCCAAACTTTCCGTTCGAGGTAAGACAGGTATCCTGGACCGAAGAGACGTTATCTGAAAATGATTGGAAGTCACTATAATATTAGGCATGTTAATCTCGCAGTTGAAAACTTCGATTACTCATCAGTGTCATCGGGAGCATACTACTTTGTTTTCTGGTACGGTGACGTTCCCCTTGGCGAGCGTTATTTTCAGAGCTTAGATTCTGTTTCAGTAGCTGAGTTCTGGCAAGTATGTCTTGACGCGATCTGGCCTTCGTTGACCTTTTATCATTCCATAAATCATATCAACGGTCAGATGCAAAGAGCGTCCAATCCAAATTACAAATCAATAAAAGGCGTATGTGAATTGATCTTCACAACAAAAGAGAAATCTGCTTCAAACACATTGGCAATCTCCGTAATCATTTGCACAAAGGATAGGGCTGAAGATTTAAAGAATTGCCTGGAGTGTTTGCAACGCCAAGTTGTTAAGCCATTGGAAATTCTTGTTGTTGATAACGCTTCGCAGACGTCCGCAACCCGTGAAGTGTGCGAGCGGTTCAACGTTGACTATGTTCGGGAAGATCGCGTTGGACTTGACATTGCGAGAAATACCGGGGCGAAAAATGCGAAAGGGTCCATTATTGTTTACACTGATGACGACACATTGCCGCATCCAAATTGGATCAATGAGATTTCAAAAACATTTTCCAATCGATCGGTTGATGCAATGACTGGACTAGTGATCGCAGCTTCGCTTGAAAGTGAGGCTGAAGTAATCTTCGAAAAATATTGGCCTTTCAACAGGGGCTACCTTCCTAAAACATATGACCGTCATTTTTTTAGTGCTCACCTTAAAACTGGCCCACCGGTTTGGAAAATCGGTGCTGGAGCCAACATGGCTTTTCGTAAGGAGACGTTTGAAAAAGTGGGTTATTTCGATGAGCGATTAGATGCAGGTGCTGCGGGATGCAACGGCGATTCAGAGATGTGGTACAGAATTCTGGAAGCCGGAAGAACAATTCAGTATAATCCGTTGGCAGTAGTGCAACACAAGCATCGCGCTTCCATGGACGCGTTGAAAAAACAACTTCATTCGTATATGAGAGGTTTCACGGTAGCCATGTTGATTCAGTACGTAAAATTTCGTCATACGGGCAATTTGAAACATTTGTTCCGTGTTGTCCCATTGTACTATCTCCGTCTGATTCGCAAAGGTTTTCCCAGCTATAAGTTTCAATATCAAACATTGTTCTGGGAGCTGACGGGTATTGTGAGTGGTATGATTTACTTTCTTAGAAACCGTAAAGTAAAGGCGTAATCATGGCGAGTATAAGAAAAAATAATAATGCGTCGGTCTCAGTAATCATCCCCTGCTACAATCATGGCCATTATCTGGCTAAGGCAATTGAAAGTGTTTTGATCCAGGATTTAAACTTCATTGAATTTATTGTCGTTGATGATGGATCTGTAGA
>CBQWHS010000498.1:0-4072 GCA_967728665.1 uncultured Chryseosolibacter sp.
CGCCCCGGAAGATGTATGGAAATCCTAAAACGTTATTCACCTGGTTAGGATGGTCCGAACGTCCGGTCGCGAGAATTGCATCTTCTCTTGTTTTTCTGGCAAGGTCATATTCAATTTCTGGATTCGGATTCGCGAGTGCAAACACGATTGGATCCTTGGCCATGCTCAAAAGATCTTTCGGGGTTATTGCATCGGCCACCGAAAGTCCAACAAATACATCTGCATTAACCAATGCTTCTTGTAATGTTGTTATGGATCGGTTTGTAACGAATTGCTTTTTGATTGAATCGAGATTTTCCCGTTTGTTGTTTAGAACACCCTTGCTGTCGCACATGATGATGTTCTCCTTACTCGCGCCAAGTGCCACATATAACTTTGTACAACTCACCGCTGCTGCACCAGCACCGTTTACAACGATGATCACGTCCTTTAATTTTTTACCAACAATTTCAAGCGCATTTAAAAGCGCGGCAGAAGAGATGATCGCCGTACCATGCTGATCATCGTGCATGATTGGAATGCTCATCATGCCACGGAGTTCAGTTTCAATTTTGAAACACTCAGGCGCTTTGATGTCTTCGAGATTGACACCGCCGAAAGTTGGCTCAAGTGCTTTTACAATCTTAATAAAAGCATCCGGATCTTTTTCATCAACTTCAATATCGAAACTGTCGATGCCGGCGTATTTCTTAAAGAGTACCGCCTTACCTTCCATTACTGGTTTAGATGCTTCCGGTCCGATATCTCCTAATCCAAGAACTGCTGTTCCATTCGTAATGACGGCAACAAGATTTCCCTTCGACGTATATTTATAAACGTCTTCTTTGTTAGCGGCAATCTCTTTGCAAGGTTCGGCAACTCCGGGAGAGTAGGCGAGGGCGAGATCAAGCTGTGAACTAAGAACTTTTGTGGGTACTACTTCAATCTTTCCAGGCTGACCCATCATGTGATAATTGAGTGCGTCTTCCTTTCTAATTTTTATAGCCATTGTCTGAGGTTTAGAGGGTCAAAGATAATGATAATGAAGTTAGATGCTATAGATCAGTTTGGCTGAATAATCTCTAGTTCTGGGATAGCTTTGAAGTCGCTAATGTTGAGTTTTGCAATTTTTTTAACACGCAATAGCAATGATCTCGATGTCGTGTATTTTTATTCCCTTGGGCTTGAAGCGATCGATCAATTCTCGCGACAGAGTAGTGCTATTTTGATTTGGGTAAAGGAGAGTAAAAGACGCAATGAATTCATCAAGATCATCCAGCGCTTGGTTGATGCTTATATAGAGGAGGATGGCCCTTGGTCACACTGTGTAATACTCAGATAGGTTTTTAGAAGTGATGAAAACCTATCTTTAGAAGTTTCAACACGACTTATGGATAAAACGTTAGTCTACCCGATATAATTTAAAACGTTAAATCCCAACAATTAATTTTTGTCCTGGCTGGATCTTATTTCCCGATAGGTTGTTCAATGATTTTATTTTTTGAATCGTCAACCCTTGAAATTTTTGTGTGATATCCCAAAGTGTGTCACCGGGCTGAACCGTATAGGTTTTAGACCCTGTCACTTGCGCCATTACTGTTTCAGATTTAACCGATCCCAACTTTTGAACGGCTTCTTGTCTTTTATTTGACGCAACAGCCGCGTTTGTTCTGAGCCAAATGGTCAAACGTTGGCCACTACGAATATTATTGCTTCGGAGATTGTTCCACTTTTTCAAATCGGCAAGTTTCACATTGTAGCGAATGGCAATTCCACCAAGCACTTCTCCGCTTCTTACTTTGTGAACGGTCCGGTCACGTCCGTAGGTGCTACCAGCAGTGTTCTTGGCTAGCGATTCCAATTCTTTCTTTCCAACTTTTGATGCGGAATCAAGAATAGCTACCCGATTCAAATCGAAAACTTCTTTTGAATGTTGGGGAATATTAATAATAAAATTTTTTCCTAATTCAGGTACAGCGTTGCGTTGGACTGAGGGATTTAGCTTTTGAAGATCTTCAAGACATGATCCGGTTAAACTTGCCAACGTTTCAAAATTGAGAAATTTCTTAACGGTTATTGTGTCAGAGCGAACCAGCATTTCGTGACCCTCATGAATGAAGTTATGTTCATCGAGATGATTCATTGTGTAAATAATGGCAACGAATTGCGGCACATAAGAACGAGTTTCCCTTGGAAGAAATTGATAGATGTCCCAGAATGTTTTTTTATAACCTGACCTTCTGATGGCGCGCTTAACATTTCCGGGACCGGTGTTATAGGCTGCTAGGGCAAGTTCCCAATCACCAAACATTCGGTGCAGATCTTTCAGATAACGACAAGCTGCATCGGTCGATTTTTCTGGATCCATTCGATCATCGATATACCAATCATTGTGAAGACCATAATAACGGCCGGTTGCCGACATGAACTGCCACAAGCCTACGGCGCGTACCCGTGACACCGCCCGTGGATTTAATCCGGATTCTATAATTGACAGATATTTCAGTTCATCCGGCATGTTATATTTTGCCAGGTATTTTTGGAATAGCGGGAAATACAAATTCGTTCTCCGCATCATCATGCGTGTATACTCCCGGTCTTTTACGGTGAAGTAATTGATGAACGCGTGAATCTTATCATTGTAAACAAGCGGAATCTTCTTCTGAAGACATTGGAGTCGATCGCGTAATACCGCAGGGTCATCATCGCCAGGAATGTATTCAAGTTCTGTTGGCAATGAGTAAAAGACAAAATCTGCGGTGTCTTCCTTAAACATTATTTCTTGTTCCGCTTCAGCGACTTCCAGTGAATCAACAACCAATGAATCTGGTTGGATCTGACTGAAGGCTGTAGTTGAAAAAATTAAAAACAAAACGGGAAAAAAATGTCTTTTCATGACTTACCCAGTTTCTCAATTATGGTAGAAAAATGTAACAATTTCGCTTCTTCAAAATCATCCGCAATTACTTGCAGTCCGATGGGCAATCCATTCTCATCGCTTCCACAAGGAATTGAAATGGCGGGTACTCCTACTACATTAGCTTGAACGGAAAAAAGATCTGCCAAGTACATTTCTAATGGATTATCGCTATGCTCTCCCAACTTGAAGGCTGTGGTTGGTGTAATCGGCATCACAATAAAATCGTACTTTTTTAAAATCTCCTTCGTCTTTTCGCGAATCAACCTGCGAACCTTCTGCGCCTTTGTGTAATAAGCATCGTAGTAACGAGCACTCAAAACAAATGTACCTAATAAAATCCTTCGTTGTACTTCCTTACCAAACGACTCAGACCTGCTTTTCTTATACATCGACGTCAAATCGGTGGTGTTTTTACTTCGGTATCCATACCGTACTCCATCAAATCGTGAAAGGTTCGAACTTGCCTCAGCAGTTGCAAGGATATAATACGTTGGAAGAATGTATTCCATCAATGGAAATTCGATTTCTTCAACCGTAAATCCTTTTTCTTTCAGCTTATCAATAGCCGCTAAAATGTTGTGCCGGATCTCAGGTTGAAGACCTTCGGAGGAAAGCTCACGTATGTATGCAATCCGGAAAGATTGTCGATTTTCAGAAGTAGTCGGTTGTGAAGTTGCAGCTACAGGTTTGTGAGAAACAGTGCTGTCGAATTCATCCGCGCCCGCGATCACTTCCAACACCAGCGAAACATCTTCCACACATTTACCAAAGATGCCGATACAGTCAAACGATGATGCGTAAGCAACTAAACCAAAACGAGAAATTCTCGAGTAAGTCGGCTTTAATCCCACTACGCCACAAAATGCAGCGGGTTGTCGCACTGACCCACCAGTGTCGGAACCCAGAGACACTTGGCACATATCGGCCATGACGGCAACAGCTGAGCCTCCCGATGATCCACCTGGAACACGTGAATTGTCAATGTCATTTTTAACAGGACCGAAAGCGGAGTTTTCATTGGAAGAACCCATTGCAAACTCATCACAATTTTGTCTGCCAATGATGATGGCATCCTCGTCTAAAAGACGTTGAACTGCAGTTGCGTTGTATTGGGAAATGAAACCAGAGAGAATCTTGCTGCTCGCTTGAAGCGGATGGTCCTTGTATGCGAGA
>CBQWHS010000499.1:0-4068 GCA_967728665.1 uncultured Chryseosolibacter sp.
TATTGACTTTTGCGATAAAGTTAACATCGAGCCGATGATCGATAGTTTTCATACTTAGGGTTTGATAGTTAGCAAACATCATGTAGCGCCATTGCAGATTGACGTTTGTTGCGATTTCCTTGTTGAATTCGGCCAACGCCGAGAAGGCAAGCCATTCGAAACGAACATTCTTCGTGGAGTCTACACCATAAGGTTTCGGTCCAACTGTTTTTGTGAAGCGTGTGGGATCCTGCACTATCGTTACGCGAGGTGAGAAAGGCGAGAGACGAACTTTGAAATATTCCACTGGATGGTATTCTAAACCCCATGCAGAGGTGATGAATGCGGGTGCAAAAATATCCGAGATCAGATGTCTTGTTCCATCATCATCATATTTATAACCTTTGTAAAATTGGCTTAGAAAATTCAGCGAGGTACTAAGCGACCAATTTTTACTGAGTTGATACCCGTATTTCGTATCAAGGAAAATTCTATCGATAGTTTTCCGTTGACCAATTCCTGAATTCTTGAGAAAGCCGTAGGCAAGATCGATCTCGTTATCCCAACTGACTTTACCTTGCTTGTAGTTCGCCTTGTAATTGAAGGTTGAATTTAAACCAATCGAGTTCACACCACCCGCTTTCCAATTGGAAGAAAAAGCAGATTGATTGAAATTGACGGCAAAATTTAATTTTCGCTTCCACGTCAGCGAATCCGGATTCTGGGCAAAGGCCAAAATGGGCACAAGAATAAAAGCTGCTAGTGTGAATTGACTAGAGATTTTCACTTTCATATTGGATTGGTTTGATTCCTAAAAGGTAGGAATACCATGCCAACAAAGAAAAACTAAATGTTGTTTAGCTTAATTTCTTCCAACGCCACTTCAGTGAGTGGCTTGGTGATGAATTTGATAACGTGATTGTTGTTTACAATCTTATCAATATCTCGTTTGTTATCGGAGCTGGAGAGGATAATGACTTTGCATTTATTTCTGACGACTTCGTTGAATTTTTCAAATTCATATAAGAAAACGAAACCATCAACGATAGGCATATTAATATCAAGAAAAATCAAGCTTGGCAGATTTGCCGGATTGTTTTGGTTTTCCCGTAAATAATCAAGGGCAGCTTTTCCAGAACCCTTCACTTCTACACGTCTTGCAAACTTTGTAATCTCGATAATACGCTTGCTGATAAAATTATCAGTGTCGTTATCATCAACAAGCATTACTAAGTCAATTGTTTTTGTTTCTGTTTGCATTAATCTTCGATGTTCAAAATCCTTCACGAGTGCACGGGTTCACAAAAATATTCTTTTTTACAAAATATGGTAACGACCCGGGGATTTTTGGACAGAGTCTGGTAATAAAATACTAAGAAATGTGTAAAAAGGCTTGATTACGGGTTATTAATTTTCAATTTCTCACCAACAGAGAGTGAAAAATCCTTTTTTTCATTCCAATCCATGATTTCTTTGATTGTAACTCCGTACTGACGAGCGATGCTGTAAAGAGTATCAGACGATTTTACTTCATGAACGATGGGTTGATGTGATTTTGATGATACCATTCCCTGGGCGACTTCTGTTGTTGCTGATGGATCGTGAAGCAAAAGCACTTGTCCAGGCTGGATTCCCTGCTGAAGATCAAGATTGTTCCATTTCACAAGATCCATCACACCAACATTATACATTTTAGCAATAGCATATAGTGTCTCTTTCACTTGCACAGTATGGCTTTCTGGTTTTTGCACGGGAGCAATCACCACGGGTTCTGCGGTTTGCACTGAGGTCACCGGCTCTTGTGTGACCATAATCGCGGTTGAACTCTCGGTGTTTTTTTCAACTTGAGCTGCTTCTGTTGTAACACTAATCGCAGTTGTATCTACCTGCACATTCTGGGCATCAACCGCAATCGGTGTAGATGATTTAGGCTCTTCCTTTTTTTCCACCTCAGGTGTTTCTGTCCAATTGAAGGGTTCTTTCTGGTTCACCACGACAGCATTCTCAACGCGAGTAGATATTTCATCAGTTTTAGGCCGCGTGGAAGCAAGCCAAAGCATATGGCCAGTAGCAACTTCCTCATGACTTGCAAGCCGGTTAAACTTTCTTAGTTTTTTGATTTGAACACCGTACATCTGGCTGATAGCCCAAAGATTTTCTCCCCCGGCAACTTTATGAAAATTCTCCTGAGCCCGACCGCGCTTTTTTCCTAAAAAATAAAACTGATCGGTTTCAAGCGATTGCCCCGATTGCAAATCATTATATCGAAGAAATTTAGACAAGTCTACGCCCGCACGTTCAGCAAAGGCTGCTGCTGTCTCACCTTTACTTGCCTGCATTGTCCATATTCCATTAATTTTTTTCCGTGTGGATGTAATCGAAACTTGCGAAACAGAACCAGCACTAGCCTGCGCCAATGTTTCTGTTTTAGGAGCTGGCAACGTGATGCTTGCATGATCTCCCTTTACAGGGATAATCACTGCGTACATCCTGTCCGTTGGAATCACTCCCTGTTTGGCCCATTTATTAAAATTCAACAGTTCTGCTTCATCAACTGAAATTTCTTTCGCGAATTGACCTAAGGTTTTTCCGCTGTTGGCCTCATAAGTCATTACCTGGGTTAATGCCCTTCCGGAAACACCAGGTTCGTAAGCTACCTTATGAGCAAGATATTTTTTAACATACCAATACGTCTTGCTTGTAATTTCCATGTGTGTCTTTCCGCTGTGGGACTGATCTTCTGACCGCATTACTCCGCCAGCACCCATTTGATATGCTTGCAGTGCATAAAGCCAATTGTTCAGAAGTGCATTATTCTTCTTAAAGTATCTGGCCGCAGCGCGCGATGATGAGACAATATTCAGTCGTTCATCCACTTCCTTGTCAACACGAAGGCCCATTTCGATGGCCGTGAAATCTTTGAATTGCCAAAACCCTACGGCATTGGAAGAGGAGACGGCATCGGCGATGAGCGCACTTTCTTGCAGTGCGAGGTATTTAAAATCATCAGGCACCTGCTCCTCAGCAAAAACTTTTTCGATTATTGGAAAATAAGTCTTTGCTCGCTCTGCTTTCAGGTTGTAATGTCGTTGTGATTGCGTTAAGGCGTCAACGTCTTTTTGAATTTCCCTCCGCGCATCATCGCGGATCGTTAATATCATGCCAGCAAAGTCCATTTTGTGTGGAACTTGTGGCGATTGCGCAGCTACCGAAAATGTGGTAACAAAAAGTAGCGCAGTGAATAATTTCATAGTTGAAAAAATATTTATTGTTTCACTTTCCTCATCATCATGATCCCGTCCCTCACCGGGAGCAGCACGTTTTCGACGCGCGGATCTAGTTGTATCTTGGAATTAAAGTCAATAATCGCTTTGGTATCCTTATCGGGTTTCTCGTCCAGAACCTTGCCGCTCCATAAAACATTGTCAGCCAGGATAATTCCATTCAAATTTACGCGATCTATTACTAAATCGTAGTATCTGTGGTAATTTTCTTTATCCGCATCGATAAATACCAAGTCCCACTTTTGTTCCAACGTTGGTATGACCGTTAGCGCGTTGCCGATGATGAAATTTATTTTTGAATCCATCCCCGATTTTCTGAAATAATCCCGCACAGACTGCTCGAGTTCTTCATTGACATCAATTGTAGTTAAGGTTCCTCCATCGGCTAAACCCTCCGCGAGACAAAGGGCGGAATAGCCGGTGTACGTTCCAATCTCAAGAATTGATTTTGGACGCTTCATGCAACTCAGCATAGACAATAATCTTCCCTGCAGATGTCCGGAAAGCATTCGTGGCCGCAAGACATTTGCATGTGTATTGCGATTGACCTGTTTCAGTAAAGATGATTCTTCAGAGGTTTGTCGCTCCGCATACTCCTGGATTGCGGGGTTTATGAAATCCATAGATTATTAATGTTTACCGTTCACGCCGTTGGACTTCACGCCGTTTATACCATCCGTTCCATTTTTCTCCGGCTGCATAATTAAATAGCTAAGTTTAGATTCATCGAAAATTTCCTGGGCGATATCTCGCAAGCCTCTTGCATTGGTTTCATCTATTTCCTGGTAAGTCTCTTCTAACGAAG
>CBQWHS010000500.1:0-4058 GCA_967728665.1 uncultured Chryseosolibacter sp.
TGCTCGATGAATTTGGTGCAAAAAGAGTGATCGATACGCCAATTGCTGAAATGGGATTTGCTGGTATTGGTGTTGGGGCAGCGATGAACGGCATTCGTCCAATCATTGAATTCATGACCTTTAATTTTTCGCTTGTTGCGATTGATCAGATCATTAACGGAGCTGCGAAAATGATGTCGATGTCAGGTGGTCAATTCAATGTTCCAATCGTATTTCGCGGTCCAACAGGAAACGCTGGGATGCTCAGCTCCCAACACTCTCAGAATTTTGAAAATTGGTTCGCCAATACTCCCGGATTGAAAGTGGTTGTACCTGCGAATCCATACGATGCAAAAGGTCTTTTGAAATCATCTATTCGTGACAACGATCCTGTGATTTTCATGGAATCTGAATTGATGTATGGTGACAAAGGGCAAGTGCCAACAGAAGAATATATCATCCCACTGGGTGTTGCTGATATTAAGAAACAAGGCTCAGATGTGACGATTGTTACTTTTGGAAAAATTTTGAAAGTGGCAATGGCTGCCGCTGCAGAACTAGAGAAAGAAGGAATTTCAGCAGAAGTAATTGACTTGCGAACAGTGCGTCCTATCGATTACGCAACAATTGTTGAATCCGTAAAGAAAACAAATCGTCTTGTGATTGTGGAAGAAGCATGGCCATTAGCTGCCATCTCTTCTGAGATCACTTACCATATCCAGAAACATGCGTTCGATTATCTTGATGCACCAATCCATCGGATTAACAGTCTTGACGCGCCGTTACCCTACGCTCCAACCTTGATTGAAGCAATTCTTCCAAACGTTGCAAGAACGGTGAAAGCTGTGAAGGCGGTAATGTATCGGGATTAAACTGGGCGATTGATTGGCCATTGGTAATTTGGTCACTAGATAATTGATCATTGTCGATCAGCGTTGAGAGGCCAATAGCAATAACCATGCTTCATCTACTTTTCCCTCGTTGATAAGGCGTTGGGCTTCGGCATGAACTGCTTCTGTTCCCTGTATCTCTAATTTCTTTTTGTATTGATTGATTAAAATCTCTTCTGGTAATTTTTCAACGTTGCCTAAGATAGCAAGGTCATTTCCTGTCAGGATTTTACTTCTTCTTATTGCCTCTGGTATTTGATCGAACCCAATTCCTAAACGTTCCAGAGGTTTTGGAACTTTGAAGATTGAATCACCTTGAATCCTTGCGTAGTAATCACCGCCTAATCGCGCCACGGCATCGAGTTTCCACGGATCAATCTTACCATCACCATCAAGAATTTCTTCGTTGATATGCATGAGTATGATTTCACAGATCACAAGATTTCCTGCCGCACCTTGATCGCCCGTTTCGATGATCTGCAATACTTTACACTCCATTGCGATAGGCGACTCTCCCACTCTTGGGGGTCTTACTTTTTCAGAAGGGATTTCTGTAAATCCTGCTTTCACGAATTCATTGACACCTTTCGGATATTCTGTGCTCGCAAGCGAAGTCTGCTGAACCATGTTGTAGTTCACAACATTGATAACGACTTCCGGAACTTGTTTCAGATTTTCGTAGGTGTGTTTTGTCGTGTTGTCACGACCTCTCCGTGCTGGAGAGAAAATCAATATTGGAGGATTAGCGCCAAAGCAATTAAAAAAACTGAAAGGACTTAGATTGACATTACCGTCTCTATCAACCGTGCTCGCAAATGCAATAGGACGCGGCGTAATCGCGCCAAGCAAATAGGCATGCATTTTTCCGGTAGGAATTTCTTTTGGATTTATGGTGAGCATGTAAAATTTTTCGTTTAGAGCAGCACTCAGTAATTCATAAATATTATTGGATCGCTGGAACCACTTTTCCCTTGCATTCACCAAACCCGATTCGAACGCCATCTTTTTCAGCATGCGCCTTCATAATGACTGTGTCACCATCGTTGATGAAGGTTCGTTCTGTTCCATCGGGCATATGCATCGGCTTCTCACCGTTCCATGATAATTCAAGCATCGATCCAAAGGATCCCGGCGATGGACCGCTGATTGTTCCCGACGCATAGAGATCACCAACTTCGATGTTGCAACCATTCACGGTGTGATGCGCGAGTTGTTGATTCACATTCCAGTACATGTACTTGAAATTCGATCTCGATACCGTTGTTGGCTGAGAACCATCCGGCTGAAGAAGAACTTCCAAGATAATATCGAAATTTTTTTCTCCCTCGAATGAAAGGTACGGGAGCACATGAGGAAATTGTGGTGGCCCTTCTGCGCGGAATGGTTCGAGTGCATCAAGTGTCACGATCCAGGGCGAAATTGTGGAAGCAAAATTTTTCGCCAAAAAAGGCCCCAGCGGAACGTACTCCCATTGTTGAATATCGCGGGCAGACCAATCATTGAATAAAACAAATCCGGCAATAAAATCTTCCGCGTCTTTTGTATGAATCGATTCGCCGAGCTTTGTCTCTCCGCATGTTACAAAAGCAACTTCTAATTCAAAGTCAAGTTTTCGGGTTGGTGAGAAAGACGGAAAATCCTGATCCGGATATTTTATTTGCCCTTTCGGGCGATGAATATTCGTGCCTGAAACTACAATTGAAGATGCACGGCCATGATAACCGACTGGCAAATGTTTCCAGTTTGGCAGTAGTGCATTTTTAGGATCGCGAAACATTGAACCTACGTTGAACGCGTGCTCTTCACTACTATAAAAATCTGAATAATTTTGAACCTTCACGGGCATCAACATCTGCACTTCTTGCATTGGAATGAGAGCGATTTCACGATCGCCGACATTGCGCTGCAGTTCATTATTACCGGCTGAAAGCAATTCCGATATGCGTTCACGGACTTCCCTAATTCTTAGTCGACCCAAAGCCAAAAAATCATTCAGATATTTTTGATTGAAAATTCCGTCAGGCAATGAGAGGCCATGCAGGTAGCCATGTTCATGAAGATAGACAAGATCAAGAACATAATTGCCAATAGCAACGCCTCCGACTGCGGATAAATATTTCGTTTTAAAAATTCCAAATGGAAGATTTTGAATTGGGAAATCAGAGTGCTCGGGCACTTCAACCCAGCTTTTTAATTTGGGATCGTTAGACTTCAGCATAGACTCAAAGAAAAAGTAAACGTATATTTTTCAACCGAAGGTCGCAAGCCAAAGAAACATTAACTTCGCAGCCATGACGCAACTTCCCGAGAATTTCGAGGCCGCCATGAATCAAAAACTCGGCAATGAAGCAAAGATTTTTTTCGACTCACTTGAGTCCCCTTCGCCCACCAGTATCCGGCTAAATCCGCGAAAGCGTCTGACGCACGTAAACAACAAGCCTGTTCCATGGGCTTCCTTCGGCCGCTATCTTGAGCGCAGACCAACATTTACGCTTGACCCTCATCTGCATGCTGGTGACTTTTACGTTCAGGAGGCGAGCTCCATGTTTCTTGAACAAGCGATCAGGCAAAGTATAGACACAACCATTTCCGTTAATGCTCTCGACCTCTGTGCTGCACCCGGCGGAAAATCCACACATATTTTAAGTCTGCTCAGCGAGGATAGTTTGCTTGTGAGTAATGAAGTGATTCGTTCCCGAGGTTCAATCTTATCAGAGAATATTCAGAAGTGGGGTTATCCAAATTGTATTGCCACCAATAGTGACCCCGAACATTTTCAGCGCCTTGCTGGATTTTTCGATTTAGTGGTTGTCGATGCGCCATGTTCCGGTGAAGGGTTGTTTAGAAAAGATCCATCGGCAATGGAAGAATGGAGCACCGAGAATGTTCAGCTTTGTTCAAGCCGGCAAAAAAGAATTCTCTCGGATGTTTGGCCCTCATTAAAAACAGACGGAATTCTGATTTATTGCACATGCACTTATAATGAATTTGAAAACGAACAAAATTTAGCATGGCTTTCAACGGAAAAAAATATTGAATTCATGCCGTTGACAGTAACTAAAGAATGGAACATCGAAGAAGTGAAAGTGGGAACTGCAATTGGCTATCGGTTTTATCCGCATCGCGTGGAAGGAGAAGGTTTTTTCATCTCTGTCATTCGTAAAAAAGATCCGGTAATTGAAAGAAGAA
>CBQWHS010000501.1:0-4058 GCA_967728665.1 uncultured Chryseosolibacter sp.
CATACCTGAAAATGTTTCGTCTAGAATATTGACAATCCTGCCAAGTGACTCCTGGCTTTGAACTGCTTTCTTTTTGAGGCGCTTAACAATCTCTGCAAGAATTCCACCAGTGATTGGAAGGAGAACCAAGGTAAACAGCGTGAGTTTTGCGGATATAAAAAATAATACTCCAAAATAAACCACAATTGTGATCGGTTCTTTCATCACAAACTTCAGGCTATTCACTACTGAATTTTCAACCTCGGCCACATCATTCGTAAAGCGCGAAATGAGATCGCCTTTTCGGTTGTCGTTGAAATAGCCGATGTGTAACCCGAGCACGTTTGTGAAGATATGCATGCGCATATTTTTCACAATGTCCACTTTTATCCTGGATGCGGTCATACGCTCCATGTAACGGAAAAGATTCGTGAGGATCACGCTGACAACAATTGATACACAGATAAACAGCAACGCATTCATCGGGCCGTTTTCCTGGATAATCTTAATGAAGTAATAATTAAAAGAATCGAGGAGGTAGTCCACCGAAAATGAAAATTTCGGTGGAGCTGCAATGGGAACAATCTTCTTCTGAGTGTATCCAAGCAGTGAGTTTATCATTGGAATAACCAATGCAACATTGACCACGCTGAATACGATGCCAAAGACAGAGTAAATAAAAAATTGAACGAGTCGGGGAATGAGGCTCGGTGCGTAATGTAAAATTCGAAGGTAAATTTTCATTGAATGTTAGAATTCATAAAGTCTGCGTGGAATGTTCCAGCGCAAAGCTAGTGAAGAAACGCTTGTATTTGTATTGTAAAAAGTATAAACGCTTTTGCTGTTACGTAATGTAAAATTTGCATCTACAAATAAATTGTGTTTCAATTGATAGGTTGCCGTTAATGTTGCAAACATTACATCGCTCGAAATTCCTTGTCCGATCGTATTTCCGAATTCGCTAACTCTACGGCTATTGTTTTTCAAAATATCGGCTCCATTGCTATTCACGGCACCAACTGAATCTCTTCCAATTTTTGTTACAAACAGTTTTGCAACAATGTTTAGTCGTGACAACGGTTGATATCTTAACACACCAACGATCTCTTTTAGATTTGCTCCCATTGGGTGTGCGATTGCCTGATTGTAGCTGGAATAATTTCCGTAGGTGGTGTAATGCGAGTAGGTGTAGGGGCGAACGATGTTGACTTCTCCTTGAAGGTCCAGGTTAGCGATTCCAAATGCATCGATATATTTTGCACCACCTTGAATCCCAAATTTGTTTGCCCACCATCCGCCTTTCCGGATATTGTCGATTAAAAATTCATCCAGTAGGAATTGTCCATAGAAGGAAATCTTTTTTGCAGCATTCCATTTGAAATCAAAACCTAACAATACGTTATCACTGCTACCATTTTGCTGTTCGATCGCGCGGTAAAAAATTATTGGATTTAAATATTCAACACGAAAATCGGTCGAGCTTCCTGCATTGTCTTTACTAAAAATGACGGATTCAAATACGCCAATATTCAATTTTTTACCAATGTTGATGCTGAGATGATGAAGTGCATTGTACTTGCTGGGAAAACCTGAAGTTGTGCCAGAGATTCCATTCAAAGTTCCCGTAATCCCAGTCGTCATTTTATTGAGAAGGAACATATAATTTATCTTCCAAACCTTCACGTTTCCTTTTAAAAATAAAGCAGGCGGCTGAAAGTCGGAGAAGATAAGTGAACGATATCCGTTGCCGAGAAAAAATCGGTCGTGTCCGAATTGGATGTTGATATGTTTCGTTGCTTCAAACGTAATATATCCGCGCGCTTGCAGAAAGTCGACACCCTTTCCATTTTTATAGTTTTTCCAAAAACCTTCATGAGGCACTACTGGATTTTGGGACATCTCATCCCAAACATAAGAGGGTAGAAGTGCTTGATTGTCGGTGAGGTAAGTATAGAATCCAACTTTTTTGTCAACCATTCCTCTCACTTCAATTCCACGCGTGTTGGTAAAAATCATATCCGTTCTCCTGGAGTCGTTTCCTGCGCCAACATAAAGAACGGGGTTAACATGTAAGTCGAAATCAGGTGTATTTACATTGTATAAATCGGATTTTTTTTGATAAAAATGTTTTAGAACGGCACGGTTACTTTGATTGGCGTTGGCTTGAGACCACTCCCAATTGTCATTTTGCAAATATTGCCTGTTGAATAAATCAGATGACGATTCAAAGACGTTTTCAGTGTTCACCGAATCAATAAATGAAACTATATCTGACCTTTTGTAGGGCTTCACTGCCGTAAAAACCTGCGGATAAATTTTTCCTGCTTTTATCTCGTATCGATCAATGGTATGGTAGTAATCTTCATTTAACGGAGCGTAGGTGCTTTGCGCGAATGACAGCGATGGAAAAAAAATGATGGCGCAGAAAATAAATCTCATTTCTTAGTGTTTAGATAATCTGCTGGAAGGTATGCAATTGATGGAAACTCTTTTACCAGCCGTGAATCAAACGTAATTAATTTTACATCGAGAATTTCCGCAAGGGTTACAAACTCACAGTCATATGAAGAAGCTGCTGATTTAAATAAATGGTCAACCATTAAGTGCTGCGGGGTGTCGTGTTCACGGTTTGCGACAAGTGTTTGTGCATAATCAATGGCTTCAAAACTTTCCTTCAAATCAACAAGACCTCTTTTGATATAATGGCGGAGAACATTTAAGAATTCACTACGCCAAAGACGTGGTGCCGCCCATTCAGGATCGGCCCGATGCAAATTTGCAACGATTTCCGAATGAAGTGTCTCAAATGTCATACTGACGATGACATTTGTGTCAACTACAATCACGCCCCTGATTCTTTAACTGAGTGATTTCCTCTTCCGTGATCCCGCCTTTTTTAGCGATACGCGTACGGAATTCTTCGAGTTGCCTGCGAACAGTTTCGGCATCAAGTATTCCCAGGCTTTTTTCCAAGCGATGAATAATTTCGCTGTTGACGCTTCTGTGGCTGGTCTGAGCCGTCAATTTAAGCTGTTCATAAACCCTTTCCGGAATGTTTTTTAAGGTTATAGTGGCCATAATTGAAGTGGTTCCATTTTGGAACCAAATTTACTAAAAACGCATAAATTTTGGGAAATCTTGGAGCTCAATCTTGTAAAACGAGTGGCATCGATTATCTTTGCAGTCCCTTTTAAGGAAAAACGTTGAATCTGATATGAAAAAAGGCATTCATCCTGAATACAAAGATGTGATTTTCTGGGATACGTCCAGTGACCACAAGTTTATGACCCGTTCAACCCAGTCTCCAAAAGAGACCATGAAATGGGAAGACGGAAAGGACTATCCAGTAATTAAAGTCGAAGTTAGCTCAGCATCACACCCGTTCTTCACAGGCAAGAAATTGTTTGTGGATACTGCTGGTCGTGTTGAGAAATTCAAAAACAAGTACCAAAAGAAAGCTTAATTCTTCTTCAATAAGCACTGTGAAAAGGTCTTCGTTCTGAAGACCTTTTTTTATTTTTGACCATGAATGTTATTCTGTTTGATGATCCTCTCATCCGATTAAACCTGCTTCCGTTCACATTCACTCGTCCAACGAGCCAGATAAGAGTGGGCATTCTAACCATAGCGGAAAAGTGGGAGAAATGGTTGAAAACTTTCGTATCGGTTAAAACAGAAGAATATCTGCAAAAAAAATATTCGATTAAATCAGCAGCTGACAACTTGCTGATTAACGGGGCGGTTTGCCCGGACGAAAATCTAGTAGCAGAAATCAAACGCCTCAAGGCCGGTAACTTTTTAGTCAAGGGCCATGTGCTCATTGCAGCCAATCAGCCGGAAGGCGAAATGAATGACAGTAACACATCCGTGTATCCTGGAGAGGTACTTGTGATTGACAAAACGTGGAAAATATTCAAGGAGAACGGGGCGGAATTACGAAAAGATTTTGTGTTAATAACCGCCGGCAGGAAATCTCATGAGATCAACGACAAACACACCGTGCTCTATAATGAGTCCAATATTTTTGTTGAAGAAGGTGTGAGCATTCGCGCAGCAATTATCAACGCTGAAAATGGACC
>CBQWHS010000502.1:0-4052 GCA_967728665.1 uncultured Chryseosolibacter sp.
AACTTAGAATTCATCATTCGACGGATCGTTTGGTCACTGATTAACGGTAGTCAGATTTGACCAAGCACAACTCATTGAATTTATTCTACGTCAAAATCAATTTTCGATGCAGCGGTAACAAGAAGCTTGCTATTAATGTATGAACTGTCATTCATTAATATTAACTTAAGGTTGCCCAATTAATAGAGTATGCCTTTATTCATGGATTTTCATCGCATCGCCAACGTGACAATTGAGGCAGTAAAGGATGCACATATAGCGGATATTGCCATCCAAAATCAGTATGGTGTAAAGTATCATCAATTTTGGGTGAATGAAGAAGCAGGTACAGTTTTCTGTTTGGCGGAAGGCCCGGATAAAGAGACCGTTGAACTTGTCCATCGTACGGCTCACGGGAATATTCCTTGTGCCCTAACTGAAGTGGAGCCTGGATTTTATCGGTCCATGATGGGAGAAAAGCACAATGTCGAATATTACGGATTAGTGAAAACCAACGATGGTGCCATTGATCTTGGATATCGATATATTCTTGTTGCGTTGGTTATAGAAGATTCAAAATCAAACGCGTTTGGTCCACATGATCTGTCACGAACTTTTGTGTCGGCAAAGAGTGATGTATCTCATTGTATTTCTAAATTCGGCGGAAGAGAATTGAATTGGGCGATCGATGAAAGTCTGGTCGGTGTTTTCAATGATGCCGATAGCGCGCTACAGTGCGCGGTTGAAATTCAGGAGGGAATAGTTGTGCAAAATGATCGGGGAAAATTAATTTTAAAGATCGGCCTCACGGTAGAGCAGCCGGTAACGAACAAAGGAAATTTCTTCACCACCGCCATCAGACTTGCTCATCGGCTTAGTCACACTGCGAATGACAACCAGATACTAATTTCATCTCTTGTTCGAAGACTCAGCAAAGAATCCATCAAGTCATCTGCTGATATTAAATACTTGGAAGTTTTAGAAGAACAATTTATTGAGAAACTTCACGATATTACTGAACAGAATCTTTCTAATGCCAATTTTACAATCGATGAAATTTGTCTTGAAATTGGGATCAGCAGGGCGCAGCTGTATCGTAAACTTCTTTCAATCGCCGGACGATCGCCAAACACGTTTATTCGTGATCTGCGGCTCGAAAAGGCCATGGTGTTGTTGAAGCAAAAAACTGGAAACATTTCCCAGATTGCCCTTGAGGTTGGTTATAATAATCCTTCATATTTCACGAAATGCTTTGCAGAAAAATTTGGACACAATCCTTCATCGATTTCCATTTCTCATGTGTGATTTCTGATTCGATCTGATTTTGCTAGCCTTTGAGCAATTACTGGTAGATTTTAATCTAATGTAATTTCAATTTTATCATTGTTCCACAGCACCTCTTAAGAAAATCTTTTGACGAACTAAAGCTGTGTTTGTCTAAAACAATTACTAAAATATGAGTACAGCAATTTTAGAACCACCAAAACAAATTAAGTTGGATGAGACCATACTGTCGAATTTTAAAAATCAGATTCGAGGATGGGTTATTACACCGGATGAGGCTCAGTATGATGACGAGCGTAAATTATATAACGCAATGATCGACAAACGCCCTGCGCTTATCGTCAAGTGTCGTGACGTTGCCGATGTAATTTCGTGCGTAAATTTTGGAAGAGAAAACAAGATCCTTACTGCTATCCGAAGCGGAGGTCATAATGCGGGCGGACTCGGATCATGTGATGATGGACTTGTCATTGATTTGGCATACATGAAAGGCATTCGAGTTGATCCTAAGTCAAACACTGTGCGTGCAGAAGGAGGTTGTCTCCTTGGCGACCTTGATCATGCCACACAGGTTTTCGGCAAGGCAGTTCCCAGCGGGATATTGTCATCAACGGGAATTTCTGGACTCACTTTAGGAGGAGGAATTGGACATCTGTCAAGAGCGTACGGACTTTCTGTAGATAGCCTATTGGAAGTCGATGTTGTGCTTGCCAATGGGCAATTTGTGACAGCCAGTGAAACAGAAAATAGTGATCTGTTCTGGGCAATCCAGGGAGGCGGTGGAAATTTTGGAGTGGTAACCTCCTTCTTGTTCAAATTGCATGATGCGGGAATAGTTTACGGAGGCCCCATGCTTTGGCATATTGATGACGGAGAGGAAATGATGCGCTTCTATAGAGATTATATTTTAAAAGCGCCTAATGATGTCTACTGCTATTTCGCTTTTCTAACTGTTCCTCCAGCTCCAATCTTTCCGGAACAGCTTCATTTAAAAAAGATGTGCGGACTCGTTTGGTGTAATGTAGGTGACTCTGCCAAAGCAACAGCTGCTGTCGATGTATTCCGAAAATACAAAAAGCCTGCGCTCGATTTTGTTGGCCCGATTCCTTATGCGTCACTTCAGGGATTGTTTGATGCACTGTTTCCTCCAGGCTTGCAATGGTATTGGAAAGCGGACTTCATCAAAGATCTTCCTGATGAACTAATTAAAGTCAATGTAAAACATTCTAAAAATTTACCGACCGTTCAGTCGACCACGCATTTGTATCCAGTTAACGGAGCCGTACATAAAAGAAAAAACGGCGATTCGGCTTTTAGCTATCGCGATGCAAACTGGGCGCAAGTAATTGTTGGAGTTGATCCTGATGCAAAGAACAAAACGAAATTGTCTACATGGGCCAGGGAGTATTGGGAAGAGATTCATCCATTTTCTGCAGGTGGTGCGTATGTTAATTTTATGATGGAAGAAGGCCAGGAAAGAATCAAAGCTTCCTATCGCGACAATTATCAAAAACTTAGTATTGTAAAAGCAAAATATGATCCGGGCAACTTCTTTAAAGTGAATCAGAATATTGAGCCGAAAAAATAGATTTCTTTGATATGAATTGGTCGTGATAATTTCATTTACCGCTCGCCCGAGATTCGAAAGTGTTTAAGCCTAAGTAGAGATTTGCTTAAAGTGGAATTGGTTAGTCATTTCTTTTGCCCTGGTTTTAAAGCCAGGGCAATTTAGAAATGTCGTTCCTCTTTGTCGATTTGATGTTTGGGCTAGAGCCTCTTTTTAGATTCTTCAATAGCAACAAGCTTTAATCGTCGCAAAAAATACAGCACCCCAGGGCCTCGGCCCAAAAACTTGACCCATTCGTCTAGCGATTTCGTACCAAATCCTTGTCTTTTTCTACCAAGACCAGCAAAAACACCAGGCTTAGCGACAACGCTTACATCCCAAATTTAAGCCCCCGCAACTGTTTTGCGTTGTAACCACTACCTGTTTGAGACTTGCTCTCATACTGCAGGGCTTATGACTTTCTCTTTATCCGCTGGCGGATTTAGAGGAATCTTTACCTAACAAATGAAAGATTGAAAATGAAGAAAGTACAGGTGTCTCCTGTCTGGAGACTTATGTTGTCTATGATCATCGGAGTTATGGCCTTTGGTGTTGGAACGATTTCATGCACATCGGACTTGATCACACCGCAAGAAAAAATTCGCGCGCTTAGGCTGGAGGTTTTGCCACCAATGGCTTATCCAGACAACAATCAACCTAGTGCGATAAAAATTTCACTTGGCAAAATGCTTTTTTGGGATCCAATTTTGTCCGGACAAAAAGATGTGGCCTGTGTCACTTGTCACTTACCAGAATATGGATATGCCGACGGCCTTGATCTTTCTATTGGTGTTGGCGGCACTGGCTCGGGGGCGAATCGTATTCAAAATCTCGCTTTTCCATTGGCACCGAGAAATGCGTCAACCATACTTAACTCCGGTTACAATGGGTTGGTGCATGCAGAGCAGAATTATGATGCAGTCAATGCCATCATGTTTTGGGACGGAAGAAAAAGAAGTCTTGAAAGTCAGTGCGTAGGTCCTCTTTCTTCATTCAGTACAATGAGAGGAAATGCATACGCTGCAACGGATACTAATGATTCCATCATTCAACGACTTAAAAAAATCCCAGAGTATGTTCAAATGTTTAACGAAGCATTCGGTGAACAGTCAGTGACGATAGAAAATCTTGCTCGTGCTGTCGCGACATTCGAGAGATCACTCGTCAGTGACAACAGTGCATA
>CBQWHS010000503.1:0-4051 GCA_967728665.1 uncultured Chryseosolibacter sp.
TTGTCACTCGATCCCGGGATGATTGCTCCCTCCGCTACGATAACGGCAATTTCATTTTTCGAAGATTTATAATCCGAATAGCTCTTTCGATACTTGCCATAACGGACGTAATTTATCTTACCATCGTCATCGACTCCTAATCTGTCTTTCAATTCTGCATCGAACTGATCTTTGTAAAGCAGGTCATCCACAAGTTTATACTCCTTTGCTAACGCCGCTGAGCGAACAAGCATTTTATCAGAAAGTTCCTCCAGGGTTCCGCGGGGGATTTTTCGACTTTCAGCAATTTCATCCAACACATGATCATAAATTGAGTTTACCATTTCATCTAATTGGAGTCGGCTTGCATCACTCATTTTATTATACATAAATGGTTCAACGGCACTCTTAAATTCGCCCACGCGGAAAACCTGCGGCTTAATTTCAAGTTTATCCAGCATGTTTTTGAAAAAACTTACTTCGGCTGTGAGCCCATTGAATTCGATATCTCCTACCGGATTAAGATAGACTTTATCTGCAGCAGAAGCGAGATAATATGCGCCTTCGCTCATCACTTCATTATAGGCAATTACCCATTTGCCGCTTTTGCGGAAATCAAACAAGGATTGACGAATTTCCTCCAGGGACGAAAATCCAGTCATAGGATAACTTACTTCGAGATAAATTCCTTCGATGTTGTCATCATTCTTTGCATGGGCTATTGCATCCTTTAATTGCAGCAATCCAATAGCAGGAGTGCCCTGACCAATCACAGGCAAGCCGTCAAAAGGATCTTCTCGCTGAAGCTCATTAATCTGGGTATCGAGATTAAGATGCAAAACGGAATTTTTTTCAATGACAACTTTCTCGTCCGAGCCGATTGTTGAAACTATTGAAACAAAAAAAACGACAATGAGAAAAACAAATACAAACATCGCCACGAGGGCGCCAAGACAGGACGAAAAAAACGCTTTACCGAAACTCATAAATTCCTGAATTAAAGTTCAAAAGTAACCAATAGTCGTTACAATAAACAAGTAAGTTTGCAGGGCCGGAAATTACATGACTGACAATATTTTTTTGCTTCTGGGCTCGAATGTTGGCAATGCCAGCGGAAATCTTAAGACCGCAATCGCTTACATTCAACAGTTAGCAGGAGACGTGATTGGACGATCATCCGTTTACAGAACTAAAGCTTGGGGGAAAACTGATCAAGCTGATTTTCTTAACCAGGTTTTGCAAATTAGAAGCTTGCTGTCACCCCAGGAATTGCTAAACAAAGTACTCGAAATTGAATCGACCATGGGAAGGGTTCGCACTGAAAAATGGGGACCAAGAATAATTGATATCGATATTCTTTTTTACGACCAGTTGTCGATCACTGTTCCGGATTTACATATTCCTCATCCTGGAATTCCAGACCGAAGATTTACGTTAATGCCGCTGGCAGAGATAGCCGGAGACTTTCGACATCCAACGCTCAACAAAACCATTTTGCAACTACTCGACAATTGCCCCGATAATCTTAAAGTGGATCGTGTTCAGGATTCCGAACATTAGACACTCAATGTCTCCGCCTCTGGAGAAATTTTCTTGACAAGTCCTTGCAGAACTTTTCCAGGTCCGCATTCGATATAAGTCTTTGCTCCATCCAATGTCATTCGTTGAACGGATTGAGTCCATCGAACGGGTGCGGTCAACTGATCTATGAGATTCTTTTTTATTGCGCTTACATCAACTGATGGACTCGCGTTGACATTTTGGTACACCGGACATATTGGAGGGCTGAAGGAAGTGGAGTCAATCGCCTTTGCAAGTTCTTCACGTGCTGGTTCCATCAAGGGAGAATGAAAAGCTCCTCCTACGGGAAGAGGAAGTGCACGCTTTGCACCCGCAGCTTTCATCATCTCACATGCAACTTCAATACCTTTTATTGAGCCGGAAATAACGAGCTGCCCTGGGCAATTATAATTAGCAGGTACAATAATTTCATCTTTTATCGAAGCACAAATCTCCTCGACTTTAGCATCGTCAAGGCCAAGTATGGCGGCCATTGTTGATGGATTAATTTCGCAAGCCCGTTGCATCGCCAACGCACGTTGATAAACCAGACGAAGGCCGTCTTCGAATGATAGAGTCTTATTTGCTACCAGCGCAGAGAATTCACCAAGTGAATGTCCCGCTACCATGTCCGGTGAAAAATTATCAGTAGACATTGCCAATGCCACTGAATGTAAAAAGATTGCTGGCTGTGTTATTTTCGTCTGCTTCAGTTCTTCCGCTGAGCCTGCAAACATCGTATCCGTTATGTTAAATCCAAGAATGCGATTTGCCTCATCAAGGATTTTTTTGGCCGATGGTCTGGCATCGTAAATATCTTTTGCCATTCCGCTAAACTGAGATCCCTGGCCGGGAAAAATATAAGCTTTCATAGAAGTTTATTTCTGGACGGGCAAAAATATAAAATTCGGCAACGTTGTGCGGCAACGACTTGAAAAAGTCTTCAACATCAGACTCAATTCAGAAATCGACCTCGGAGTTCTGGCATGGGTATCCAACATTCATCTGCTTTTCCAAACATCTTGTATCGGTTGTTGGCGATTAATTTGTACACCCAATGACGAATGAAGGGCGGCACTATTATAAACAAATAAAAGAAAGGCCACCATCCAGATAATTCTTTTGCGATGCGAAGCACGGCTGTGCTTCTATCAAAGATTCTTCCGTTTTCAAACAGAATTATGCTATACAATTCCGGTGTATCAAGGGTGTAATTTCTAAGTATTTTTTGAGCTGTGTCGGATTGCAGCGAGGCAAAGGAAAATTTCTTCAGCGGATCATGTTTAATGATGAATTGAACGAAACCGTTACAGATTGCAAACTCCGTCAAATAAAATGAGTCGCGCTATCGAAGCAGATGAACCCATCCCTTGATGGTCTGATTGCGTGTTTTCGGATCAACCGAATCAAACGTGACATCGGCAACGAAATAATAAACGCCACTGGCAAGCTCGGTTCCGTCAGAGGCTCTTCCATCCCAGTCGATGTATATCGTCCTTTCGCTTCCGCTGGAATAAGTGTAAACCTCCGAACCCCAGCGATTGAAAACTTTGAAATCAACATCCTGAACAAAACGAGCACAGCGTGTTTGTGTGTCCACTTGCACGCAATCGGAATTCTCACCTCCAAGATTACGATTACTATAAGCACTGAACACGTCGTTACAATCATCGCCATTTGGTGTGAACACGTTTGGTAATTCGTAATATGGACAATTGTCATTACATGCGGGGTCACTTAGCTCGCTTTCATTATTTGATCTATCAATTGCAGAAATTCTATAACAATAAGCCAGGGATGATAAACCACTGCCATTGATCCCATTATCAACGAAGAAAGTATCCTTCACAATTCCACCAACACCCGCATTCTCAAGCCACGCATATTCTCCCTCTTTCTCCGCTGCACGATAAATTTTATAACCTTGAACATCTGCCGCACAATCATCTTTGGGTCGCACCCACATTAACGTATTTGAAAAACTACTAATGCTGCAGGGAGCAGTCTCGCGAAACTTTTGACAATCGGAAAGTTGAATTGCCAAATCAGGTTTGCAAGGCGGAATGCTATCATTGGGCTGGGCACAAATTATTTGCGAGAAATTCATCAAAGGCTCCTTGATCGCCGGGTTTCCATAGGCACCACGGGTCATAACCCGATAGCAATATTTATCGGTATCCGAAAGGCCTTCATCAAGATAGGTCAAGCCTCTTAGCGTCGGATCTACACTGGCAAGCAGTTGAAGAGTTGCTTCGGTTGAGCCGTCTGGCCCACGATACAGGTCGTGTTCGTTAGGTTCAGTCTGAATGACATTCGACCAGGGGACAAACGCTGCCCAACTCAAGGAAATTTTCTGAAACTCACTTTTTGCGTCCAGCCTTACGGTTGAAGCCGTGGACGATGTATCAACTGGCGAATACAATGTCAAGTTTTGCGATGTGTTTGAATACATGACAATGCGATAATTAAACACTTTATCGCGCGTGTTCAAATCACCACCATTGCCGTCTAC
>CBQWHS010000504.1:0-4039 GCA_967728665.1 uncultured Chryseosolibacter sp.
CTATGGAATTATTTATTGTGTTTTGCCTCAATACATTTTCAAGGGTCACTATTGGAAAGGTTTCGGAGCTGTCCTCGCTTTGCTGATTTTTGCCGCATCGTTATCGCCAATCATTAGTTTGTACGTAATCACGCCAATACATCAGGCGTTAAATCAACCGGTGACACATAGCGTTGCGTATTACTCATTGCTCGCCGGTTTACGAGGTTCAACAACAGTAGCGGGATTCGCCGTTGCGATCAAGCTCGTGAAGCATTGGCATTTCAAAACTGTTGAAAACGAAAAACTGGAAAAGGAAAAACTGAAAGCCGAACTGCAAATATTACGCGGACAACTTCATCCTCATTTTATTTTCAATACACTGAATAGCATTTATTCTCAATCACTAAAAAGATCAGAAGAAGTCCCCAATTCCATTCTTAAATTATCGGACTTGCTTCGATACATGTTTACGGAATGTAACGAAAACGTTGTTCCCTTAACAAAGGAGATTCAAATTTTAAATCATTATGCAGCGCTTGCTAAGACAAGATTCTCCGATCGGCTTGATCTTCTCATTAACGTTGAAGGAGATTTTGAAGGCAAAGCTATTGCTCCTTTGTTATTGCTTCCCTTTCTCGAAAACAGTTTTAAATATAGTGCGAATGAAATGCTAGAAGATGCCTGGATAAGTCTTGATCTTGCTGTGAAGGATGACGTATTAAAATTCAAATTAATTAATGGAAAACCTCCCGCTTACGACAGTCGTGTAGTATCCAGCGGAACGGGATTACAGAATGTAAAGAAACGCCTTGAGATGCTGTATCCACAATCTCACAACCTTCGTATCACTGAAGATGACGAAATGTTTATAGTGCAACTCACATTGACTCTTGATAAAATAAAACTTCCGGAAACAAATGAAAAAATTGCGGTGTCTGTTGGTTGATGATGAGCCCCCGGCTTTAGAAATACTCCGATCATATGTGGAAAGTACTCCGATGCTGGAAATCGCTGGAGAGTGTAATCATGCAATCGCGGCGTTTGAATTTCTGCAGGAGAACAGGGTGGATTTATTGTTTCTTGACATCAACATGCCAAAATTATCCGGAACCGATTTTGTGAAAGCGTTGAAGAATCCTCCTAAAATTATTTTTACAACAGCGCACAAAGATTATGCGATAGACGGATTTGAGATTGGAGCAGTGGACTATCTTCTTAAACCTTTTTCGCTAGAACGTTTTTGGAAAGCCGTGCAACGGGCAACATCACCAGAAGAAGTCGCAAGTCAGAATAACTCTGCAATAATCAACGATCGCTTTCTCTATTTTCGTGCAGATCGTAAAATGGTGAAAGTGATGGTAGATGATATTTTATATGTTGAGAGCTTAAAGGACTATGTCAAGATCTTTCTTACTGGCAAACAGATCATCACAAAACAAACCATCAGCTCCGTTGAAGAGATGCTTCCAGAGGAAACGTTCGTCCGCATTCATCGTTCTTTCATTGCATCTAAAAACAAAATTGAATCCTATAATCAAAATTCTGTTTTCATCGGAAAAAATGAACTGCCCGTAGGGCCATTGTACCGACATGCATTTCTTCAAAGCGTTGCAGGTTGAATTTGAAGGCGCAAATTGCGACCTCAAGATTCATTGCTCATCGCTTCGCTTATAGCCAATATTCGTCCCTCGTAGGGCTAATCAGTTCATGCAAGTAGTTGCACAAAATCTTCCGGGAAACGGTCTAGGTTGTGCCTTACTTCATCTCGCTTAGTTCAATACCAAATCTTTCATGCACTTGATCCAAAGCGGATGATCATTCAAACTTTCCACAAGCTGAACTTTTTCGCCACCGTGTTCATGAAAAATTTCCTGGTATTCCTCGCCAATTTCGATAAGTGTCTCCAGGCAATCTGCCGTGAACGCCGGAGAGAAAACAAGAATTTTCTTCATTCCCTTTTTTGCACAGTCTCTAACTACTTCGTCAGAGAAAGGCGTCAACCATTTTTTGTCGAGGCGAGATTGAAATGAAACCGTATATTTCTCTCTTGGGATTGATAATTTGGATGCGAGCAATCTTGTCGTCTCATAGCAAGTTGCTTTATAGCAAAATTTATTTTCTTCGGTAATCTTTTCCTCACAGTTGTGGTCTGAGCAAAGGCCTTCGTTATAAACTTTATCAACCTGACGTTCGGGGAGACCGTGATAAGAAAACAAAACATGATCATACTCAGCGATGTTGTATTGCTTTCCGCGTTGAACAAATGCTTCGATGAAATCAGCATGAGCGTAATACTGTGAAACAAATTTCACATCCGGAATCACCCACCACTTTTTCATCATCTCCATCACTTCTTCAAGAGCAGAACCAGTTGAGGCAGAAGCGTAGTGCGGAAACATTGTGAGCACAACAATTTTCGAATAATTCCTTTTTTTCATTTCTTCCATAACGGATGGTATGGAAGGATTTTTATAACGCATGGCGAGATGCACTTCGTAATCTTCTCCCAAAGATTGCTGCAGCAATTCTTTTGCGCGCTTACTGTAGATCAGTAATGGAGAACCTTCTTTTGTCCAAAGTTTCTGATAAATTTTGGCCGACTTCGGTGCACGGAATGGAACGATAATCAGGTTCACTAGCATTTTTCTAAGAAGCCACGGAATGTCAATCACGCGAGGATCATTCAAAAATTGCGAGAGGTAAGTTCTTACATCTGTAACAGATGGGCTGTCTGGAGTGCCGAGGTTAATCAGCAGTACACCGGTTTTGTTCTTCATGCGATTTCCTTAACAAATGAGTCAGCGAAAGTGTTCTCCTTATTTCAAAATAGGACTGCGCTTAAACGGTTTTGTTTCATCAAATAATTTTCGGTAAGTAGCGTGACGTTTGGAAATGGTACTCGCTACCTGATGAACAACGTTAATCATCTTCGGATTAAAATCACCAATCCAATTCATCTCATACTCATTGTATCGCTTGTATTTATACCAGAGCACTTTGCGCGCTGCTATAACCATTGCTCCGTCAAGGCCTTTTCCCTGATGCTCAGGTACGACTCCAAATAAAATCCCGAACGCTTTTTTATTTGTCCTTCGGAAAATGTGCCACAAGGATTTCAGTTTACCAATCAAATCAAGTTTACCATTCACATGCTTAAATATTTGATTGATCTCCGGCAGTGAAAGAAAAAATGAAACGGGTTCCCCTTTGTAGAAACCAAAATACAACAAATGAATATCCATGATAGGTTTCATTTGTTTTACAAGTATCTCCGCTTGCGCCATCGTGAGTTCAGGGTTCTCAGCCCGATTCGCCCACGCTTTATTGTAAACCGTCATTATGTATTGCGGCAGTTTTTTCAGTTCGTCCTTGCGAATATGCCGGAATTCATAATCAGGATCGCTGGCTGTCATCTTCGCTTTTTCCTCAATTCGAGGATCAACTGGTTCAAGAACTGGCCTGTAAAAAGTAAACTGATAGAAGTAAACCTGGAAGCCATACGCTTCGAAAAAGTCTTTATAATACGGTAAACTGTGATTACACTGGTAGTTGGGCTGACGATCAAATCCTTCTATCAATAAACCCCACCAGCGATCTCTGCTTCCGAAATTAATCGGTCCATCCATTGCCTCCATGCCCCGGGCCTGAAGCCACGATTTACATTGATCGAACAACCTGAACGCGGCCTTTTGCTCGTTGATGCATTCGAAAAAACCCATCCCACCTGTCGGCTGGTCATTGCCTTTGTTTGTTGTCCTCTTATTAATAAAGGCTGCAACCCGGCCGATCGTTTCACCGGCATCGTTCACCAAGATCCAGCGCGTGCATTCACCATGCTTGAATGTTTTATTTTTTTCAACATCAAAAACAGCTTCAATGTCTTTATCCAACGGACGAATCCAAGCCGGCTCATTTTTATAAAGCCGCACGGGTAACATCAAAAATTCTTTAATTAATTTTTTTGAACTGACTTCGATAATCTTCATTGCGTTTCGGCAACAGCAGGGGAATGTTTAACAATTGTGTTGACACGATTCGGCAAGATAATATTAAAACG
>CBQWHS010000505.1:0-4036 GCA_967728665.1 uncultured Chryseosolibacter sp.
GGAATACAGTTTGTAAATCCGTCATTCAACAACTCCGAAATGTACTGCGTGTATAACGGCATCTTAAATCCGTTGCACAGAATATAAGTGTCTTTTGAAATTCTGCCTTTGTTATAAAGCGACCGCACAATGGGAATATCAAACGATGATGAAGTCTCAATGTGTACATCGTTGTTTCTCAACGCTTCCTCTGTCACGAAAGAGAAATGTGAAGACTTAGTGCAATAGCAATAGGTATACTTGGCGTCATACTTGAACCGCTCCATTGCATTGTTGAAAGTTGCCTGAACAAAGCGGATGTTTTCACTTATGCGAGGTAGGTAAGTAAGCTTCAGGGGAGTGCCGTATTCCTTGATGATATCGTTCAGTGGAACATCGTTAAACAACAATTCATGATCGCGTACTTTAAACTCTTTTTGTGGAAATTCGAAGGTTTGCTCGATCAGCTCACGGTAGCTCTTCATGTACTGCCTTTGGTCGTTAATAAGTCGAAAAATATGTTTTGTAACGAGTTCACTTTCAATCGATTAATCAAAATAATCCACGGTTAAACTTTAACGAATAAACGATTTCAAGAGGAGTGCAATATTGGGATAAATTTGCCATCTTTGCAATACGCTTACAGCTCGTATGGATAATCGTTTCCCCGGATTTTTTTTCCCTTTTGAACCTCCCGATTTCTAACGGAAAGGTTTCGGAGGTAGTTCCATTTACGATTAGCCAAAACATCCCAACATCATTTTTTACCTTAACCTGAAGCATTTTTTGGCGCTGTCTTACCGACAGAAGTTTTAAACACAAAGTTTATGAAAGAGATTAAAATAATTGAAGTAAAATCAGAGATCGGCGCAGGCACGCGCGGCGCTAGCCTTGGCGTAGAAGCGATGAAAATCGCAAGTCTTGATATGCATTCTGACTTCTTCAAACAATATGATTCAATCGAAGTAGAGAACGTGAACGAATTGCTTTTCGATGGCGCGAAACACTCGTACGCGAAATTTATTGATGGTGTTCTCATTATGGAGGAACGTGTTTGCCTTGAGGTTTATGAACAACTCTTCGATGAATTTTTCCCTATCATAATGGCTGGCGATCACAGTACAGCTTACGGAACAATCGCCGGAATTAAAAAAGCACATCCGAAAGCTCGCTTAGGTGTCATTTGGATTGATGCCCATGCAGATTTCCATACTCCATTTACTACACCTTCAGGAAATATGCATGGTATGGCTGTGGCAATGGCCTGCGGAATTGACAACCTCGAATGTAAGGTAAATGATCCACGAGGTGAGACATTAGAATATTGGGAACAAATCAAGGACGTTGGAATTCCAGGTCCTAAAATTTATCCTGAAGACATCGTTTACATTGCCGTCCGCGATCTTGAAAAACCAGAAAATTATCTCATCAACAAATACAACATCAACTTCATTGAAACCGAAGATGTGAAGAAGATCGGTCCAGATAAGATTGCCGAAAAAGCGCTTCAGATGTTGGATCATTGCGACTTTATCTACGTGTCGTTCGATGTCGATAGTATGGATTCCCGAATTTCAACAGGAACAGGAACGCCTGTGCCAAACGGTCTTACCGTAGATGAAGCAAAATTATTAAGCGCGTCACTGGTGAAAAATCCGAAAGTTTGTGCGTGGGAAATTGTTGAAGTAAATCCAACGCTTGATACTGAAAACCGGATGGCTGAGGGTGCGTTCGAAATTGTTGAAGCTACAGCCAAAGCAGTTGTGGGAAGACCTGTTCTGGCCGAATAAAAGTTTATTATCCTTAATTTTTTGATTCGACAGTTGCTATGTAACCCTTGATGGTGCTCATCAGGTTACTGCGTATTACCGGATCTGTAAATATTCGCGGGATGCTACTGGGCATCGATAAAATTCGGTACGTGATTTTTACATTATCCCCCTGTTTCTCGAACAACCAACTTCCGGCAAGCGTCATTCGGTCGGCATCTTCGTCAAGGGGCGCAAGTTGATTATTAACAACGGTCTCAAACGACACGAACAATCGCTCTCCGGGTATATGCTCCAGAACCTGATATATCAGGAAATGATCCTGGTCACTCACTGGCCACGGAATGTCGTGGTAAGAATATTCATACCACATTGTATCATTTTGTGGAAACACTTTGAATTTGGAAACGTGACTCTGCCATTGCTGGATCTTAGCTTCATTTTTTAGCAAAGCAGCGGCCTCAGAAACCGTAGCCTTTACAAAGAAGATGCTTTTCACTTCGCGGGCCTCGACAGGAGGATTTGACTTTGGAAAGTAGATCCAACGCTCATACACCGTGATGTTATCTTTTTGCTTAATGAGTGTGAATGGTTTTTCAATTTCGCTTTCCTGCGCCAGCAATGAGAAACTAAAAAGACAAAACGCGGATAGAATACTGAACTTTATCAACTTCATGGATCGTACGACCTGAAAGATACGGAAAAACACCGGCAAAGCCGATTCGCTTAACTCTTTAACGTAAAACTCCCACTATCAATATGGGCACAGCTGAAGTTATTGACTGATAAAAAATCAGATTTTTAGCATTATTCCTTAATTTCGCGGCCAATTACTTATTATAACAATGAGCCAAAACAGACCAATTTCATCATTCATCGAAAAGCATTATCTCCATTTCAATGCGGCTGCCCTTGTAGATGCCGCAAAGGCTTATAAAAAGCACCTGGCGGATGGCAAGAAAATGATGATTACCCTGGCCGGAGCAATGAGCACTGGCGAACTTGGAATCTCTCTGGCGGAAATGATTCGTCAGGATAAAGTACAGATCATTTCTTGTACAGGTGCAAACCTCGAGGAAGACATCATGAACCTCGTGGCGCATGATTATTACAAACGAATTCCGAATTACCGCGACCTTACCCCGGAGCAGGAGTGGGATCTTCTTTCACAGGGAATGAACCGCGTAACGGACACTTGTATTCCGGAAGAAGAAGCTTTCAGAAGATTGCAAAAACATATTTATGCATTGTGGAAAGATGCGAACGACAAAGGCGAACGTTACCTTCCGCATGAGTACATGTACAAAATGTTGAACAGCGGTGTGTTGAAACAATATTACCAGATCGATCCAAAAAATTCATGGATGATCGCTGCCGCGGAAAAAAATCTTCCGATCGTTGTTCCAGGTTGGGAAGACTCAACCATGGGAAATATTTTCGCTTCGTATTGTGTGACCGGAGAATTGAAACCAACAACTGTAAAAGGTGGAATTGAATACATGACTTTCCTCGCAGATTGGTACACTCAAAATGCCGGAGAACATGGAATTGGCTTCTTCCAGATCGGCGGTGGCATAGCTGGTGACTTCCCTATTTGTGTGGTTCCAATGTTGCACCAGGATCTTGAAAGAGATGGCGTTCCGTTCTGGAGTTATTTCTGTCAGATCAGTGATTCAACTACAAGTTACGGTTCATACTCTGGTGCGGTGCCAAATGAAAAAATCACATGGGGAAAATTGAGCATCGATACGCCCAAGTTTATCATCGAATCTGATGCAACGATCGTGGCTCCACTGATGTTTGCTTACGTGCTTGAGTGGTAAATAATGCATAAAAAATAATATTTCGGAGGCCGCTGAAAAGCTTCTCTCTTCTCAAACCTCGTGAAAACCAATTTTCATGAATCTCGATTCACTCGTTCGTTCAGAAATCAAACAAGCTGTTGCTACTGTGTATAAGCAAGAGTTTGATAATCTTCAACTCCAGCCAACAAATCAGGAGTTCGAAGGTTCTCACACTCTCGTTTGTTTTCCACTTACAAAAATTTCAAAGCAAAAACCAGAGGAGACAGCGAAAGCTATCGGTGATTATCTCGTTGCAAACTCAAAGATCATTAGCCGTTATAATGTGGTTAAAGGATTTTTGAACCTCGTGCTAACGGATAAAATTTGGATAGATTCTCTGCAGGATATTTTTAATAATCCATCGTATGGCACACTGCCTTCTAATGGACAGGAGATCATGGTGGAGTATTCTTCTCCGAACACCAATAAACCTCTTCACCTCGG
>CBQWHS010000506.1:0-4034 GCA_967728665.1 uncultured Chryseosolibacter sp.
AATAATAGTTAACTTTTTAACCTATTTTTGGTCAACATTTTTCAGTCACCGACAACGTGCGTTAAGCCGTGAGACTATTTGCATTCTGCTTATTCAAATACGTTCCAACATGTGCCCAAAGAAGTAACTATCCCTAAGATCTAATGCCTCCTGTTTTTTTCACACACTCTGGAATATACTTTCAATTCTCTGCCAGTCGAACCCTGGTCCTATATCCCACTTACCGTCCTGTCGAAAATTAATATGACTTACCACACCTTTAAGTTGAGCGCCATCAGGAAAATAATCAAAACGGGCAGGGATGTCAATGACAGTCTTATTGATGGATGGATATTTTTGCAGCAATACTTTCAACAGACTTGCAACACTTTGATATTGGCTTTCAGTAAATGTTGCAAAATATTTTTGCTTCCTGAAGGGAGTTTGAAGCAACTGATAGTACGATGACTCAGCCTCCGAACAGTAAATGTCTGTGTTGCTATACGAGCTGACGAGGTTCGAGTTTATTTTAGTCAAGTAACCAATATTGGAGATCTCAATTCCAATTGCGCTTTTACTCATCGGTGTGTTTCCACCAGATGCACCAGGACCAAGATGATATGACCAATATTTGTCGTCAAACAATTGAAAAATGTTGCCACTTCTACCAATCACATAGGGCACTGACACGTGATTTTGTGGTGTGGTTAACGTTGCGATATCTCCTTTCAAATATCCGGCAGTAAAATGTAGAACAATCTTGTCTTTCGGAGTTATCTCTTTGAAGAAAAAAGACTCATCGCTGTTTTCACGTTTACATTGGACGATTGACAGTTTTTTCGTTTCACCAGGAACATCGACCTTCTTTGTTGTAAGAATAAATTTCTTACCAAGGGAGTCAATACCTGTTTCGATAAATTTTTGTTCATGTGCGATGATGCTGCTAGCTTTCATAGAGTGAGGGTGTGGTTTGAATCTGAAGCGGAAGTATGTATGGTAATTTTGGCTTACTGAATTTAGCATTGTCGAGATCGAATGTGACTGTCTCATTGTCTTGCGCGATAAGGCCGTGACATAACAGGAAGCAGAAAATAAAAGGAAAAGAACGACAAGTCCCGGATAGCGACATTTTTAACTTCATTTGAATAAATGGGGTTTACCAAAACACAAAAAGCCCATCCAACTAGCAAACGGATGCATAGTCGGATGGGCTCCTTAATGACTAAAGTAAGCAGTTTGTTTCGCGGAAACAATACCTATTAGATAGTACGCCACAAATTCATATTGTTTTAACAAGTAAGACTCATCACTGCATCATAGAAGGCAGTTGCGCACCACGGGGTTATAATGCATTGGCTCGGTGATCGTGAAAAATCGGGGAAACGAATTTTTAATAATAAATGGTCAAGCGTTAACAACGATCGTCTGAGCGAGCTGAAAACCTGTTGCCACGCTTCCGGTGATCGTTGATAATTCAGATGCAAGCGAATCTGAGAACACACCATCACGTTCATTGCTTGTGTCTTGCTTGCCCCGTGTATAAAATTGCGTTGCTGTTGTATAAACAGTATTGCAAATATCGGTTGGGAATGCAATCTGCGTTACAAGCAGAGATTTGCCCGTTGAATCATAAATGTGAACGTGAATATGAGGCGCTCTTCCACTATACCATCCGGGAAAAATTGTTTTGAACGCGACCTGTCCATTGGAGTCTGTAGTTTGACGTCCGCGTAAAAAATGTACAGCAGTGAAATTTGCGCTTTGCATTCCAGTGCCACCATATTCGGAATAGTATCCGTCTTTGTCGCAATGCCAGATATCGACCAGGGCTCCGGCTAACGCGGCGCAGCCATTATTTTTGTCTTGAATTGTTAGCGTTGCTGTCATTTCTATTCCAGTCCGGTCCACACGAATGTCCGTCAACACCAACGATGAAGGATTTTTAGTGGGGAAAGGCCCCGCAGTTTCAGATGGCGATGTTGTGCATGTCCCAGAAGTTGCGGTACTATAAGATGTACCTGAGGCGGTATTTGCTGACTCTGTTGATACGGGATCATTGTCCTTCGAACACGCAGCCGTAAGAGGCATTATCATCGCGCCAAAACCAAGCCTTTTTAGAAATTCTTTTCGTTGCATAAAGAGTTTGTTAATCAAATTCCCGAACGCAAAGATTTACAAAATATGATAACGAAACAGCGCAGAAACGATACAGAGGCTGATTTTGTAGAAGAAAATCGATAAACTCCTTGCCCGTAAATAAACAAAAAACCCCTACACGAATGCAGGGGTTCTGCCAATCGGAAAGACCCTCTCTGAAAAACCGACTGGTTAGTACAAAGGTATATAAAATTTTCGGTAATGAAATGTTAACATTAAAAAAATCTACTGCTCACCCAATTGTGTAGAGTAAACACAATCGACTACGCAACACAAACGCAATCGTGAAATGCCAGCGAGAACGCGACTTAATTGTTCTTATACGCTTTGTCTAAAAACGTATAACGCACGTCGTCTTTTGCCTTCACTGCTTTTGACTGAACATCCAAAATCATCACCGAAGGCGATGGGTCATTTGCCTCCGCAGCGGGCCACTCAGGCAAATTTTTTCCATTTGGATTTCCGGTCATTATGAAATTCGAGAAATAGTTTTGCATTGTCTCCGACACTTTATAGTCATCAGCCGTCCACGCATATTCTTTCACAAGATCCAGGTTGCCCATGCAATATTCAATTTCACAAGCATGCGGTGCGCCCACTGGCTCAGGTGGCTTCGGTGCATTGTCATTTTTAGAAACAGTGCCGCCGGCGAGTCCGGGAGCAAGTGTTTGATTCACTAATGGCGGACGAAGTTTGCTATACAAGTAACGATACACCGGCTGCCCACTTGTTTTGCGATGAAGATCAAACCATTTCCAGGTACTGTAGGCAATAAATCGATCAGACGCGAGCGCTGTTGCAGACATTTCAATTTCCTTTGGAGAGGAATTCGGATAAAGTTTTAAAACTTCTTCGGAGTCATTGGGATAAACTTCTTTCACGCGGCTTACAAAATTTTCTTCGGAATATGGTTTCCCCTGCATGAAAGCCATGCCTGGAATTTCAGCAGAGTTCCATCCGAGCAATAGCGGAACTTGTGCCTGTTCTTTAGCCTTGAAAATGTCTATAATCGACTTCGGATAAAAATAGCCATCGATTACTGTAGGAAAACCAAATCGTTTTGATTCAGTATAAATCTCATACAACTCGCGGGTACTTAATGCACGCAATTGAGCGAGCGTTGGATAGCCAGCATTCTTTGCAAAATCGAATCCTGTTTTTTCTGCTTCAGCCAACGTCACTGGAAATAATGTAGGATTTATTCCAGCACCACTCTCTCCTATCGCGCCAGCGATCAGATTTTTCGACATTGGAGATGCCATCTGTGCGCTCACTGAAATTGATCCGGCAGACTCACCCGCAATCGTGACTTTCTTTGGATCTCCGCCAAATGCCGCGATGTTTTTTTGAACCCATTTCAGGCTGAGATTCTGATCAAGCAATCCATAATTTCCAGATGCTTTATAGGACGCCTCTTTGCTTAATTCAGGATGCGCAAAAAATCCGAAAATGTTCAGACGGTAGTTCACAGTAACGACTACCATTCCTTTTTTTGCCATGCTTGCGCCATCATAACGCGGCTCTGATCCATCGCCAGCAACGAATCCGCCACCGTAAAAATAAACAAGTACGGGAAGACCCGTGGTGTTGCGTTTTGCCGGAGTCCATACATTGAGATACAAGCAATCTTCACTGATTCCATTGGAGCGCGAACTCATATCTCCAAACACAATTGCCTGAACCGGCCGTGGGCCAAACGCTTTCGTCTGTAATGTGCCTTTCCAATTTTCGGGTGGCACGGGCGCCTTCCAGCGAAGATCTCCTACAGGTGGTTTGGCGAAGGGAATTCCGAGGTATAGTTGGAGGCCGGATTTGGTGTCGTAAAGACCTTCAACAACGCCATTTTCAATTTTCGTCTGAACAGGAAAACCGAAATTACCCTGACCAAATGTGTAAAA
>CBQWHS010000507.1:0-4033 GCA_967728665.1 uncultured Chryseosolibacter sp.
TATAAACTGGCAGTGGAGCGGGGTGCTGCGGGAGTCTTCGCTTATTCCTTACCTGACTATGTACAACCCACAAAACATATAAACTCAATTCAGTTTCAGCGGATACCAGGCGAAAAAAGTGATGAACAAAAATTCGGAATTGTTTTGTCCTTTAATGCTAAAGAGCAATTGCTTAAAGCGTTGCAACGAGGAAGTATAAAAGCAACTGTAAATATTGAAACCAAAATTTACGAATCTGAAGAGTTGACACTGGTGGCAAACGTGCGAGGAGATAGCAAGCCAAATGAGCGTTTTGTTTTCAGCGCACATGTACAGGAACCTGGTGCAAACGATAATGCATCCGGTGTCGGAACACTTGCTGAAATGGCGAATGTAACCGCCGGGCTTGTTCAGGCAAAACAATTCACACCACAACGCAGTATTACATTTCTTTGGGGTGACGAAATCGTGTCGACACAGCGCTACATCACAGACAACGCTGAGCGTGCAAAGGGAATAAAGTGGGGCCTTAGCCTCGACATGGTGGGCGAAGATGTTTCAAAAACCGGTGGAACATTTCTAATTGAAAAAATGCCCGATCCTTCTGCAATCTGGACACGTGGAAAAGAAAAACACACCGAATGGGGCGGCTCTGTCCTAAAAGAATCGCAGATGTTCCCTCATTATTTCAATGACTTTTTATTAAACAGGTGTTATCAACAATCGAAAGAGTCGGGTTGGGTGGTGAATGTCAATCCATTTGAAGGTGGAAGTGATCACACTCCATTTTTAGATGCCAAAATTCCAGGACTGCTCATGTGGCATTTCACTGATGTTTTCTATCACACCGATGCAGATCGATTGGAAAATGTATCGGCACAAGAAATGCGAAATGTCGGCATCAGTGCATTGGCTGCGGCGTTCACATTGTGCTCTGCAAACCAAGGCGTAACGATAAACTTGATCGATGAAGTCAAAAGTAGCGCGCTCAATCGTTTGTCGGTGGAATTTGACTTGTCGAAAAAAGCTCTTAAGGCAGGTGCGACTGCCAATGATGAGAAGCACATCCTTGAAGTGTGGACGTCCTATTATCTTGCCGCCCTCGATAGAATGAATGAAATCCCAACCGCAGGTGCTAACAATGGCATAATGGCTGCGATCAACAAAGCGAAAAGTGAGGTGAGTGCAAAAAGTAACGGCTTAATCGATGGCTTAACAAAACGCTAAGCATGAAAAGCGACCGTTAAATAAATTAATGCATGGCGAACACACAAAAATTTCCGTATTTCGCTACCATGAAAAAACTGACTTTGCTGTGGGCCGTTGTGATTTCTACATTTCCCTTGCTGGCCCAGCAAAAAGATTTGCCCTATGTTATTTTGATTTCCTTTGACGGCTTTCGCTCCGATTACGTTGAGCGATTCGACCTTAAAAATTTCAAAACGTTTATAAAAGAAGGCGCGGCTGCAGAAGCATTGATACCATCGTTTCCTTCGAAAACATTCCCTAATCATTATACACTTGCAACCGGACTTTATCCTGGACATCATGGCTTGGTCGATAACAGTTTTTATGACCCGGCAAAAAAGCAACAATACGGCATGCGAATTCGTGAAGCTGTAATTGATCCTTCATATTACGGTGGCACACCGTTGTGGATATTGGCCCGCCAGAATAAAGTAAAGTCAGCCTCTTACTTTTGGGTTGGTTCTGAATTAAAACAAGATGCGCTTCATCCAGACTATTATCTTCAGTATGATCAGTCCGTTCCTTTTGAGACTCGCGTAGACCAGGTTTTTCAATGGTTAAAATTGCCAGAAACTGAAAGACCTCACATGATTACGCTTTATTTTTCTTCTCCGGATTCAGAGTCTCACAGCTTTGGTCCGCTTGCCGAGCAGACTCGCGAAAAAGTTCTTTCACTTGATTCTCTGCTTGGAAATTTTATGTCGCGCGTAAGCAACACAAGCCTTCCTGTAAATGTTGTACTAGTGTCAGACCATGGAATGAGTGAGCTTAAACAGAACAGCGACACTTATGTAATGTTGGATGATCTTGTTAAAACCAAAACTGACGTTGTCACTGTTGTGAATGGCGGAACACAAGCGCATCTCTATACCAACCCCACAAAAAGAGATTCAATCTATTCGGCATTAAAAAAGAACGAGAAAAATTTTACAGTATTCAAGCGTGAAGACTTTCCGCTTGAGTGGCATTATAATCATGAACGATCCGGGGATCTGCTGATTGTAGTAGATGCTGGCAGGTATTTAATGAGCGGCACGTGGGAAAAGTTGCATGAAAGCATGAAGCCTGGCAGCAGTTTCGGAGCGCATGGCTATGATCCCTATAAAAACAAGGACATGTATGGAATATTCTATGCACATGGCCCTAATATCCGGCCTGGTAGTAAATTAAAAGCCGTTCAAAATATTCACGTTTATCCGCTGATCGCGCAGATTCTCGGAATGAAAGTTCCAAAGATCGATGGGCAGTTTAAAGAAGTGAAGCCGATCTATCAAAAATAAAGTTACAACATCGTTATTCACCTCATCAAAATGCTGAAGCGGCATCTTCATTGACCTAAATTTATTGAAATCGATATTCCTGGAGAATAAGTCATAAAAATGACAATCCAACCGGTCATCAAACACCGTATGTTGTATTAGTTAAACAAATGAACTTATCCTGAAATCCTTATTGTTAATACCTTAAATAAAGCGTCTATGTATCGTTACAGCTTCTTAGCCTTAATTGCATTTTTCGCGTGCACACGCGAAAACGCAGCACAAAACAAAAAGACATCTACAATTGTAAAAACATCTGCTATGGATACCACTGAAAAAATTAATCGCACCGAAGAAGATTGGAAAAAAATTCTGACACCACAACAATTTCATGTCCTTAGAGAAAAAGGAACAGACGCTCCTTTCACAGGCCAGCTCACATACAACAAAGACAAAGGCATGTACTACTGTGCAGCTTGCGGCAATGAGTTATTCAGTTCAGAGATGAAATTTGATTCTCACTGCGGATGGCCAAGCTTTGACCGGGAGATTGAAGGTGGGAAAATCAAGACTAAAAAAGATATGAGTTTTGGAATGGTTCGAACAGAAATTCTGTGTGCTAAATGTGGCTCGCATCTGGGACATCTCTTCGATGATGGCCCAACATCAACAGGACTGCGTTATTGTGTGAACTCAACATCGCTCGAATTTAAGAAAGATAACAAATAACGGCACGAGTATTTTTCGAAGTTATACCATGCTTTGCAAAGAGCATGGTATAACTTTTTAATGACGGACTTCCTCGTTCCTTTTTCTTGCTTCATCGAAGTGATCCGCCGATTACAGACTTTCGTTGTTATACTTATACAATGGTGTTACATTGTTATGAAAAGATCCGGAAATGTCCATCAAAATCAGCTTCATTATTGGTCAGTTGCCCTTTGAAGAATTTGATCAACTAAAGCGAGGCCATACAATTCTCTCAAAAATGATTCTCTCTCCCGATGATTTCAAACTATTCCATTATAATGACGGCGATCAAATCCAGGTTGAAACCAATGACGGTGATCGTTTGTGGTGTGTCATCAAGCACCTGGAGATTGTGAGCAACGAGGAGCGAGTTATCCTGATTTTCACTTTATCACAAGCATAAGGTCATCGCCCTTTGCCCTGGACCGTGGCCATCAACTCAGTTTTATAAGTCTGCCCGATAGGAACCTCAAGCTTTCCGATAAAAAGTCGATTTCCTTCAATATAATCGATAGCGCTAACCGAAATAATATGCGACTTATGGACACGCATAAACTTCGAGGGAGGAAGCAGTTCGTGAAGTTTATTTAATGTCTGATGCACCATCAGTATTTTTTCATTTGTAAACACTTTTACATAATCGCCCATCGCCTCAATCCTCAACACATCTTCATAGTTTATTTTATGAATCCTCTTGTCGGCTGTCAAAAACATAAACTCATCTTGCAATGGAATAGCTTTGCTTTGTTGATCACGAATTTTATTTACCGCCTTCACAAAACGTTCAAATGAAAACG
>CBQWHS010000508.1:0-4028 GCA_967728665.1 uncultured Chryseosolibacter sp.
ACTTATTTTCGTCTGTTAAAGAACTGAAAACATTCAAACACCATGAATTGGTTTAATGAATTTATCACAAGTTCCATTGGAAAAAAACTTCTGATGGCTCTCACAGGGGTGTTTCTGATTAGCTTCCTCATTGTGCATTGCAGCATCAATGCCCTGATCTTCATTAATGATGACGGACAAACCTTCACGCATTGGGCTCATTTCATGGGAACAAATCCGGTGATTCGCATAATTGAGATCGTATTAATAATAGGATTTATCCTTCACATCGTGCAATCCTTCATACTCTGGCGACAAAACAGGAAGGCGAGGCCGGTAGCGTACGCTTATGTGAAGCAATCGAAAAACGTGACATGGTATAGCAAGAGCATGACACTGCTAGGTACATTGATTTTGCTTTTCCTCGTGGTGCATACTTCAAGTTTCTGGATTCCAAACCGCACCAGTCAGTTTATGACAGGAGAGGAGTTGCCGTTATACCAAATGATGCTGGAGAAATTTCAAAACCCTGTTTTTGTTATCATTTATTTAGTTGGGTGTGCATCACTTTTCTGGCACTTGCTTCATGGTTTTCAAAGTTCCTTTCAGTCGTTGGGATTAAATCACATTAAATACAATAAAATAATCTCCGTAACCGGGATTGCTTTCTCCATTATAGTATCGATTATTTTCGCGATGATGCCGTTGTCAATTTATTTTCATTGGATAGGGAAGTGAGCGCGCTGGTTTGCGTCCCAGTATTTGATCTGAGGAAGAATTTAACCGCGAAGTGAAATACCAGCAGCCAAAAGAACTGAAGATCCCAAAGAGAAATAGCCTGCCAAATTTCTTTCCAGGAAAATATTTTCTGTTGTTTATGTCGTCCACTTAGTTGCCTCTTTGAAATTAATCTCTGCGGTTAACAGTATTTGGGTTTCATCACACTACTTAGCCGTGAACGGTTTGGTGAACTAGATCTATTGTGGCTTTTGCCAACTTGATTTAACTGCCACTAAAATCCAACTAGTCAATGAAAGGATTTTAATCATTGAAAATGGATTATTGTTTTTTATTATCTTCGCCGACTATGCGAAAACTCTTCATCTGCCTTTATGTTCTTGGGTCCCTCATTGTCGAAGCTCAGGACGCACTCACACTTTGGTATAATAAACCTGCGAGCAACTGGAACGAAGCTTTGCCTGTTGGCAACGGCAGACTTGGCGCAATGATTTTTGGACGCGTGGAAGAAGAGCTCATTCAATTGAATGAAGAAACATTGTGGTCGGGTGGACCATTGAATACCAACCCAAATCCTCTAGCGCCAAATTTTTTGCCGGCGATACGGGAAGCTCTCTTCAAAGAGGATTACGAAGGAGCGGAGAAACTCACACGGCAACTCCAAGGCCTGTATACTCAGGCTTATGAACCCCTTGGTGATTTAATGATCAAGCACAATTTGCCACAAGGCGTTTCCGCCGAGAATTATTATCGTGATCTGAATATTGGAAACGCCACCGCTTCGACACGTTTCACCGTGAATGGAGTTACGTATACGCGAGAAATTTTTGTGTCAGCTCCAGATCAGGTAATGATCGTTCGCATAACGGCCTCTCTAAAAAATGCTCTTGATTTTTCAGTGCGTACTTCCAGTCAACTTTGGTCTAAGACCGGTGCTGAGGGCAAAGATGTATTCGTATTAAATGGTCGCGCACCCTCGCAGAGCGATCCAAGTTACCTGGAAACCAGAATTCCGGTCATCTATAATGATCCCCAACAATGTCGCGGAATGAGATTCGCATTGCATGTGAAAGCGACCACAACAGATGGGAAAGTCGAGTCGAGCGAGAACGGACTTCACGTCTCTGGAGCAACGGAGGCGCTACTGATCGTATCGGCAGCGACTAGTTTCAATGGATTTCAGAAATGTCCGGACAAGGATGGAAAAGATGAGAAGGCGCTGACATCTCAATATCTGAATAATGCTTCCCAGAAATCATTTTCCGATTTGAAGACATCACACATTCAAGACTACAAAAATTATTTCGACAGGGTTTCATTGTCCATCGGCACCACCACAGAAAAACTTCCGACTGATCAGCGACTCAGGCGCTATGCCGAAGGAGGAATGGATCCGCAGCTTGAGGTTTTATATTTTCAGTACGGCCGATATCTGCTTATCTCATCTTCGCGACCTGGAGGAATTGCCGCGAATTTGCAGGGCATCTGGAATCATCTTGTTCGCCCACCGTGGAGCAGCAACTTCACCACAAACATTAATACAGAAATGAATTATTGGATGGTAGAGTCTTGCAACCTTTCGGAACTTCATCAGCCATTATTTGATCTTATCAAGAACGGATCAGTGACGGGAAGAGAAACAACAAAGAATTTTTACAATGCATCGGGCTGGACACTTCATCACAACACAGACATTTGGGGAACTTCAAATCCTGTGAGCGGAAGCCCGCGTTGGGCAAACTGGCCGATGGGTGCCGCATGGCTCTGCCAGCACTTGTGGGAGCATTACCAATTTACAGGTGATAAAAAATTTCTCGAAGAAACTGCCTATCCGCTGATGAAAGGAGCTGCGGAATTTTATGTCCAATGGCTCGTGGAAAAAGACGGCTTCCTGGTGACAGCGCCATCCACTTCACCGGAAAATGAATACATCACAAATAAAGGTTTTAAAGGCACTGTCTCCGTTGCTACAACGATGGACATGTCACTTATCTGGGATCTTTTCACCAACCTGATCCATGCTTCGAACAATCTCGGCGTTGATGCAGATTATAGAAAAATGCTTCTGGATAAGCGTGAACATTTGTATCCGTTAAAAATTGGTAAACGTGGTAACCTGCAGGAATGGTATAAAGATTGGGAAGATGCCGATCCTAATCACCGGCACATCTCGCATTTGTTTGGATTATTTCCCGGACGACAAATTTCTCCTTATTCAACACCGGCGTATTCGCAGGCAGTTAGACAGAGCATGGAGTTCCGTGGCGATGGTGGCACAGGTTGGAGCAAAGGTTGGAAGATCAATATCTGGGCACGGCTCCATGATGGAAATCGTGCATATAAACTTATTCGTGAGCAATTGAAATTGACAGGAGTTGAAGGCACGGATTATGCCAATGGCGGGGGAACGTATCCAAACTTACTCGATGCACATCCTCCGTTTCAGATAGACGGCAACTTCGGTGGCACTTCCGGAATGACGGAAATGTTGGTACAAAGTCATGATGAAGCGGTTCAATTACTTCCTGCCTTGCCGGATCAATGGAGTACAGGTACAGTCAGTGGACTTAAGGCGCGCGGTGGATATACGTTGCAGCTCGCATGGAAAAATAAAACATTGACATCTGTGAAGATACATTCAACACTTGGTAACGTTATCCGAATTGTATCCCGAACACCGCTGAAGGGTAAGAACCTGGCAACTGCCTCGGGAGCGAATCCCAATTCATTTTATCAATCAGTATTCACGGAATCAAAAAAACTCCCTGAGCAATTCAAAGGATTGTTTGTGTATGATTTGAAAACGGAGGCAGGAAAAGAATATGTTTTGACAGGGCGCTGATTCGCACTGTTTGAAATAGGAGGGGCTTTTCATTGCTTTACGCAACATTTGCTCGAGCTGAAGGAACCTATATTTTCATTGCCTGGATATCGCCATATTTCCCTATGTCATTTCTTCGATGTTGATTTCCTGATCATTCTGGCATTGCTCTTAGCCTGTCAGTCTGCATTTGCTATATTAGATTCCACGAAAGTGTTTGCAGCGATTGAGACCAGCAGATCCAATGAATGAAATTCATTTCATAAAACATTAGCTCAACCGAATCATCAGTATTCGTTGACTTCCCGGATCAACCGATTGAATCTTTTCACTTTTGTGTTTGCGGTTAATTTTTCATCTTAAGCCCTCAATCCAGTAACCATTTAACACTTTATGAAACGATCGATTGTTATGCTAGCATGTTTAATGTGTATTTTTTACACATTTGGTCAGGGTAATTTCGGTTTTCCTGTTCAGACGAAAATTGAAA
>CBQWHS010000509.1:0-4027 GCA_967728665.1 uncultured Chryseosolibacter sp.
TGTTTCCGAGAAAAGTCTTTTTCCCTTTGAATTGTAAACGGCAGTCATTTCAATCGTCTTTGTAGACTTTCCATGCCGTTGATTTGCTACGAGTTCTTCAGTGGTTATTGTCAGGAATGAAGTCGAATCTTTTCCCGGAAGAAATTTAAAATCGGCTGGTTGGTTAAATGCAACTGTAATGTTTTCTGAAAAGTGAACAATAGTTGTGTCATTTCTTTCTCCGAGGGCAAACGGACCTTCAAAGAACAGCGTGTCATATTGTTCGCTTATGAATTTCTGAGTTTCAACATTAAAAAGGGAGCGTTCTCCAGACTTACTAACAGCGATCCAGGGTTGATTAATTTTTACGTTATCAAAATATGAGGATCGTTTTCCGTTCCGTGTATACAATGAAAACCCATTGACAGATTGCGTAGTAAACCCAAAAAATGTTTTTTGTATGGCATGATTCTCCAATGGAATAATTTCTCTCAGGTCCTGATCCAGGACACTTTCATTTCCATCCGCTTTGGCCCAGAGTAGGCCATGATCAAGGCTTGCAATTTCATCGAATGAACGAGCAAACAATTTGTTGCCACGAGTTGAGTAAGTCAACAGCTCATTTAATGTCAGCAAATTCCAAACGTTGTCTTCTTTGAGCGCTATTATGTTGCCAAACAACGCGATGTCGTCAAATTGCTCTGGCAGGATTTTTCGTCCCGCCAAGGATATTAATATTTTTTTCTGATTGTTTTTTGTTACTGATAAAAATCGGTTGCCAAGGTTTTTTGCATCCAATGTGCACGAGTCCAGCACAAAGCCGGATTTATGCAAAAGCAAATGACACTCGCCTTGTTCCACCAACAGATAACCTGCTCCAATATCGTTTACGTCAGAAATTGAACCGTTGAAAAATGTTTTGCCATTTCTCGCGATTAATTTATTTGGTAAAACGAGGATGTCTTCGTTAATATTTCCGCAAACATAATCGTCATTCAGCTCTTCCGTAATCGGTGGAATGACTTGACTTCCATTCTTGTTCATGAACCCAAACTTCGACCCTTTTAAAAAAGGGACAAGATAATCCTGCTGCAGTTCGAGTATTTGTGTCAAGGAGTCATTGAGCAGCTGCAGAGGCATTTGTCCACCTTCTTTTTCTAACAGCAGATGAAATAAAATGTCCCTAGACCTTTTTATTTCATGACTGCGTGGATATGTTTTGCTAAAAGACAAGAATTTTTCTAAGTCGCCCGAAAGGGTGAAGAGCTCAAAAATGTTTTTCTCTGTTTCGCTGAGGAATGGAGTGTTGGGATGTTCACGAAGAAATCTATCATAAGCTTCGAGCGTACCTTCTCGCGTCATCGATTCATAAACAAGTTTTTCATAGCGCTTTTGTGCTGCGGCTGCATAGGCCGATGCAGGATATTTTTTTAAATAAGCCAGGAAAGCTTCATAGGTGTTTGTGTTCACGGCGGTCATGAAAGCCACTTCATCACGTAGGGCGATTGCTTCAGTTCGCTGTTCGGCAAATGGATGTTGTTCAAGAAATTTAATGTAGATCTGTTCCTGATTTTTTTGCTTTACCGTTTTAAATGTAACGCTATCGATCGCTTTTCGCAGTAGGGCAATCCGTTGACTATCGAGCGGTATTCTTCTTAATCTTTGTTTCCATTTGTGTGATGAGTTTTGAAAATCCCTCGCTGCCTGGATCACTTCCAGGTAGGCTTTGTCTAAATCATGGAGCGGATTTATTTCCCGAAAGTAAAAAATGCTCCATGCATAGTGTGCGAGAGGGTTCAAACTATCCTTTCGAAGTGATTTGTTAAGCTTATCTTCGGCCTTGCCCCAGCGCTGTTTTTGAATGGCTTTCAGGGCAGACTTGCCGAGAGAAGTGTTAACTTGGGCGAAAGAGCTTCCTACCAGCAACCATAAGACAAGACATACTCCAAGCTTTCGTATCAAGGCACGATATAGTTAATCCCAAAACTACAAACTTATTCGAAGCCGCGTTTACTTTCGCTGATCGGAGAAGATATTACCTTTTTGTTTTTATTGCCTGCTAACGTAATCTTGTACAGAAGGATAAATTTTGTAAATTTTCACGTGTAAAACCGCTTTCATGGCCAAGCTAAAGAATATCATCAAACAGCTTTCTGAAAAAGATTTCACAGCGATTTATAACTCTCTCATCGAAAGTAACGCTGAGAAGTCGGCCTACCTTCTTAAAGCGCTACGAGAGCGATCGTTGTCCGATAATAAGATCATGACCGAACTGGATGTAAATGCAAATGCCTATTACACCCTTCGCTCGAGGTTGAACCTCAAGATTGAGGAATATCTGATGGAGCAGCTGGAAAGCCCGCGTACCGATGTTTTACGGAAAGTGGCCAACATCAATGAGGTTATCTTTACCAAGAAGAAAGCGATTTCGGTGGCGACTCTTAAGAAGCTTGAAAAGGAGTTATTAGATTATGATCTGGCAAACGAATTGACGATCATTTATAAGTCCCTTAAGCGGCTCAACATCAATTCACCTGATTATTTTCAATATTCCCAGTTATACAATCGCCATGTGGCCTACATGTTGGCTGTCGACAAGTCGGAAGATTTGTTGGCTGATTACTTTAAGAAGTTCGGTGATTTCCTTTTGAATGGAGGCGAAATTGAAAAGCTTGGGCTGACCCTGGTGATGAAGGAAATGCAGAACGTGGCGAAACTTTACGAGTCGCACCGGTTGTATGTTTATCAAAGTTGCATGTATGTCTTCCATCGGTTGTTCGTGGAAGTAGATGATAATATGCAACAGGACGGAGAATCGATCGAAGATATCTTTGCCAAAGTTCAAAGGATATTTGAGAGTTATCACCTCGATGCGATTTATTACCATTTGAACCTCGTATTCGAATTTCTCAAGTTGGAATACTATAATCACTACAAAGTGTACCGGCAGGCGGAAAAATATTATGAAGAAGTGAATGATGCCTGTGCCAACCTCATGGTCAATTATTCAACGTTTACATTTCCATCGCAATTCCTTATTTCAAAGATTGAGCGCAATCTGAGAAATGGAACTGAAGCCGAGCTTTACCATGAAAATGAAAATGTGTTTGAAGATTATGAAGTAGACCCGCTTGACGTTCCCAAGCATATTATCTACATCGTCTACCGGGCGGTGTCATGCTACTATGCCGATAAATTTGATGAAGCTGCAAAGCTAATCAACCACTTGCTGAATGAGGTTAGTTTGAAGAAGTTTCCATATGCACAACTGGAGATCAAGTGTTTGCTGGCATTTCAATATGTGCTTGTGAGAGATTACGAACTTTTCAACCAACTTTCAAACAGTATTCAGCGACAGATCCGGCTGTTTGGAAAGGACAGCTGCGAAAATATCATGTTGTTTTTGAAAATTTTGAAAATTGCGACAAGCGAGGCAAAAAAGGAAAAAGCAAAGAAGATAAACGCCCTGCTTCCCAGGCTGTCAACGACAACTGTACATTATTTCGCGCCTACCAAGCTTATCAAGCTTGATGAGAAATTTGTGAGATTACTCACAGACGTTTAAGGGTTGAATTGAAGGACAAACTATTTTCTCTGTCGACAACGTAAGAGTAATGACCTGTCGATTAAAGCTCCAGTTTAATAATGCTATCGTGAGATAATGGCTTGTTTAGATAAAGCTTCACATTTTCATACTTCTTCGAGCGATTAAAGTCTTGTGGATTTATGGACGAAGTAAGCATCACGATCTTGCATTTCTTCTTGGCGACATTGGTCAACTTTTCGAATTCATCCAAGAACTGGAATCCATCCATCAACGGCATATCGATATCCAGAAAAATAACATCGGGTAAAACTTTATCCGCCACATCGAGCTTCTCCATATTGCGCAAAAATTCAATGGCGCTTTTTGCCCCGGTATGGGTGTAAATGTTGTCTGTAATGGATGCTGCCTCGATCATTTTCTGATTAATGAGATTGTCGATTTCATTATCATCAATCAGCATAACTGTACGATATTTCTTTGCGGGCATAATGGGATTGTTGA
>CBQWHS010000510.1:0-4019 GCA_967728665.1 uncultured Chryseosolibacter sp.
ATGCTCCTGGCTGAATACCTGCCTCACCATACGCCGCTCTGATTTTTAAGTATGGAACTGATTCGCCAAATGCGTTGTCCTTCCAAAAAGTGGATGGAAGTATATGACCATCATAATGAGGGAATGTAAAGGGTTTAGATCCACCACCAAATGCGGATGACCAATCACTTCTGAATCCAGCCGTTATACCCCCGAAATCCCCGAAATCAATTTTCTGATTAATCAAGTATCCATAGGTAGTAAATGGTTCAACATAATCACGATGAACCGCCTGATCTGAAGTAGCCGATAGATTAGTTGGTGGAGAAAGTGACAGACCAACACCATAGGTATCGAGTTCTTTATATTTTTTTGTACGATGATCGAACCCTATCTGTGTACTTGTTTGGATCGGGATGTTTATGCCGAAGTCCTCCTGAAAATCAGTTCTGATATATGCATTTGCCAAAAAATTCTTAAACGTATTCGTGTATTGCCAATTATCGATTTCTCCATTGAGATCCGCAGCATATTGTCCGACATAATTGGCGTAAAAATCGGAGTTCACATTCTTGGACTGGTTTTGATATGTCCATCTTGAATTCTCTGTCCGATAATTAATACCATACTTGGCATCTAATTCCAGAAACTTATTGACTTTATAATTAGCATTAAAATTTTGAAGCACATCAATCTTGTTATCCAATTGGCTTGCATATTCCATCCGATAAAAAGGATTGAGCGCATTTACACTCAAAAAACCGTTGGCTTCCTGATATCCTGGATACGTTCCATCAGGCAATTTGCGTGTGAGGTCAAAGAAGGGTGATGTATTTAAGAAGCTGTACACGCCATTGACATTTCCAAGCGAGTTTCCCTTGCCGTAATCATCCAAACCAGCTGCGCCAAGACCAGGATGCAAATCATTCTTGGTATATACTACCTGTGTGATCGATCTGATTGTAAATCCTTTAAATAACTCAGTTCCTAAGTTGACGGTAATGTTACTCCTATCCACGGCACCATTTTTCATAACAGGGCTAAGGGTGTGATTATTTGCGACAGCTATAGAATAATCACTTTTATCACTCCCACCTGAAATACTAAACGTGTTGTTGGTTGTGTACCCGGTCTGGAACACTTGTTTGAAATGATCGTAATACTTGATATCCCCCGTGGTGGGATAATCTTTGTTGAAATTATTTCGGATATCCAGCAAGGCATAACGTGTAGCACCGTTTCCATTTGGATAAGCGGGAGTTGCGCCTGTTTCGCCATATTCGTAGGAGATGCCTGGCAGCGCACCGTACTGATCAAACGCTAAAGGATTACCGTCTACATCGGTGAGATTGCCATTCTCATCCGTAATGTAAGGATGCTTTCTCGCTTTGTGAACATTTCCGACATTGAGAAATTGGTTGGCTGAATAACTAGTAGAGAAATTAATTGAGACTTTGCCACGCTGACCTTTTTTGGTGAAAATCTGAATAACTCCGTTTGCTCCCTGTGCTCCATAAATAGAAGCAGAAGCGGCACCTTGCACAACCTCAACCCTATCTACGTTGCTAAGATCTAACGAATTGATATCCGTGGCGGCCATTTGTACACCGTCTAGCATAATCAATGGTTTTGTACCACCCTGGACAGTGTTAATTCCTCTTAGTAAAATATTTACGGGATCCCCTGGATTACCGCTAACAGAGGAAATTTGTGCCCCTGCGATTTTACCTATTAATGCCTGATCTATGGAGGCAGAGGGCGCTGCGGGTAATTTATCGGAGGAAATTGATTCAACGGATATCCCAAGTTTTTTCTTGTCTGTTGCCACACCTGCACCGGTGACAACGACTTCTGTCAACTGTGTGACATCTAAGGTAAGCTGAACGTCAATTTTTGCTCTTCCGGAGATGGGAACTTCAGTTGATTTAAGGCCAATGAAGGAAAACGAAAGAGAACCATCCTGACCTGACACAGAAAGGGAATACATCCCATCGACATCGGTCACTGTACCCACCGTGGTCCCTTTTAGAATTACGCTGACACCAGGTAAAGGCGTTCCGTCATCAGCCGAGGTTACCTTTCCGGTAATCGTTCGGTCTTGAGCCATTGAATAAAGCGCAATGGCTAACGCGAAGCACGTTAGTAGATACTTCTTCATAAGTTTAGGTTTAGTTTTTAAAACGTATGAAGATAATAATGAGAAGCGCTCCAAAAAATATTGGATAGATAGTGCGGGCTTAATGGACGGCCCTTCCAGTTTATAAAATCGTTTGTAATTTAAAATCAATCGTTACCAAGAAATGAAAAAAAAATATAGGACCTAATTTATTTAGTCCCTATATCTTAAAAAAATTCACTTTATCTCTAATGAGATATCACGTTCGAGGAGAATCAGAAGGTAGAGCGCTCTAGTAAGTGAAGAGAATAGGGAATTTTTTGAACCCTAATTTTACAAAAATGCTCAAGCTTCAATTTTTTTTTAAGAGGTGAGCCTTATGTTTTAGTTCTTTTGCAACCGATCTCAAAAATCCAAAAGTATTTCCAACCACAGACAGGTCTCTTACATTGATGTAGAATTGTCCGGAGTTCTCTTTAAAGCATGGCTCCTGGCAAGACCAAATTAATAATCTAAACACCCAAAATATCTTTCGGCATCGTTAGGTATTTATCGATAGCTGTGTAATTACTAACATCACAGTTCAAAAGGTCTGTGAACGCTGCCAAAAGTTCACAGTCAAAACCTTGTTCACACGATAAACCCGCACATGAGGACAGGGTCTTTTCTTTTCACCGATGCTTATGCAGCTACAGCTTCTTCCAACAATTTAGAAACCTGGATGTTGGCAACAAGCTTAATGTCTTCACCCAGGCCGAGGCCACCAGAGTCGGTAAGTTTATTCCAGCTCATTCCAAACTCCTTGCGGTTGACTACTCCGGTTACTTCGAAGCCATGCTTAATCACCCCATGACCATTATTCTCTGAGCCACCATACTCTACGTCTAGTTCAATTAGCTTTGTTACTCCTTTCATCGTCAGCTTGCCACTCATTTTATACTCATTGCCTGCTTTGTGTACAAACGATGCTGACTGAAACGTAATGTGCGGATACACATCGGCTTGAAAGAAGTCACCGCTCTGCAAATGCTGATCGCGTTGTGCCTGGTTGGTGTCAACACTTTTTACATCGATCGTAACGCTTACGTTAGCATTTTTAAAGTCTTCACCTTCGGTCACTAGCTTCCCATCAAATTTTTGGAATGAACCAGTAACCGTAGAGATCACCAGGTGTTTAATTTTAAATAGCACTTCAGAGTGCAGCGGGTCGATCACCCATGTTGTTTTATTGCTCATAATATTTTCATGTTTTTATTATGGGTCAAAACTACCTAACTTTACTTTCTAAAAGATAGTAGTTACCCCTGGGTAAGTAGTTACCACGAAGTAACTACATTAATCATTGAAAATATGAATCAAAAAGATAGCGTCTGCCAGCACAAGCTCATGGTAACCCGAGATACGCTCGAGGTCATTCAGGGCAAGTGGCGCATACCCATTATTCTTGCCCTCACTTTTGGCGACAGGAGATTTGGCGAAATACAACGCGAAATCGGGGACATATCGCCCAAGATGCTTTCGCAGGAATTAAAGGCTCTGGAACAGAACAAGATCATTAGCCGCACACTGTATGATAGCATGCCCGTAACGGTAGAGTACTCGCTCACACCTTTAGGCAAGTCTACAAAAAAATTGCTTGATGAGATTTTAAACTGGGGCATTCATTTCAGAAAAGAAGTTGTAGGCAAATAGCTCAATACATCTCAGCAGTTGTTGCTGTGAAGAAAGGATGTCAAAAGATTTTAGTCAATAAGGTACAAACCTCACACATGCGGTCTGAAGAACGCAACGCTAAAAGGCAACAAGTCTGGACGACTTTGCCAGAAGGATAACAACCGGAACAAATTAGCTAAGGAGGAAGTGACAATGACCTTTGGATGAACTCAAGGGAACAATCGCTATAAAGTCGCTATAAGGTCACTGT
>CBQWHS010000511.1:0-4014 GCA_967728665.1 uncultured Chryseosolibacter sp.
GCAACGCATGCTCATGCCCACTCACAAAAATGTTTCCCGGATATTCCTTCAGTATCGAGAGAATTGGCTGCGCGAATTCCTTGTACAATGGATGTGCAGTATCTTGAATGTGGCCAAATAATTTTCGGTATAATGGATAGAATGATCCGATAACAGGAAGGGGAATGTATAAATTTGGATTTATATCACGGAGCGGAAACAAGTGATTGCTAAGTGTAAAAACACCTCCATGTTCACCGTAAGTTATCAGTGGATGGTGTGCCGCAACAATGATTCTCTTATTGCTATTGCGATTGAAAATATCGGCAAGAGAAGCCACAACATCAGCCGTTGTTTTACAATCACAATCACTGTCTTCTTCGGGTTTGTTGAATTGATGCAAAAACCATTGGGTGTCGAGAATGACAAGTACTGTGTTGCCGTTCAGTGAAATTTCTTTGGGACCAGGGCATCCATCCTCGGGTAAAAACCTGAATTGCTCGCTTTTCAGTGAGTCAATCCACTGTCGTTGATTGGTCACATATTGCAAGCCGCGCCGTCCCCAGTGTGCCCAATCGTGGTTGCCCGGAATAAAGATTCCTTTTGCATTCAGTCCTTTGATCCAACTGACCTGAGCCTGGAGGGTTCGTTCTCCGCTTGTACGATTTCTGGAGCCGGAATCTGATAATCCGGCAGGGTAAACATTATCTCCTAAATACAGCACCACGGCACCTTGTCCGGCCTGTTCAACTTTCTGCCGAAGCACCTGACCATAAGCTTCATCAGCGATGTAGGGTTCACCAGAATCGCCTATCAAAAAAATCGACTGCGTGATGGTTGTTTGTGCCGTGACGAGGTAGCCGCTGAACAAGAATAAAACAAGACCGATACGGATGTTCATTTCAACTGTATACTTTTTCAGACAGGTCACTCGTTTCAAAGGTAACAGTTAGATCCTATTGAATGCCTAAACAGGCTTGTTGATCGCATAAAATTTTTACCTTTATTTGAATATGGAAACCGATTTGATTAAAAAAGCACGAGCACTTGCCGAACAAACTTTTAGTAATAAAAGTTTTGAGAGCCGTCCTTTTCATAATCTTAATCATACTTCTGATGTAGTGAGAGCAGCTGAAGAGATCGGCAAGCAAAGCGAACTGAATGATGACGAACTGGAATCCGTAATTGTTGCCGCGTGGTTACACGATATTGGCTACGAAGATGGCGCAAAGGATCACGAGCTCAAAGCTGAAGAGAAAGCGAGGAAACTGTTGAACGAATCGGGTGCGAACCATAGAAAAATTATGGATGTCACCGATGCGATACATTCGACACGTATGCCCCAGCAGCCCAGAACGCTGATCAGCAAAGTGTTATGTGATGCCGATATGTATCACCTGGCGAGTGAATCTTGCCAGGAGTATGCAGCAAAACTTCGCAAGGAATGGGAACTCACAGGCGACAAAATTGTTCCCGATTCCGATTGGTTAAAGACCAATCTTGAGTTCATGGAAAACCATATTTATCATACTCCCTACGGAAGGTCCGTATTGCAACAAGGGAAAAAGAAAAACATTAAGCTAATCAGAAAACTATTGGACCCGGATCGCAAAGAAAAGAAATCGAGGAAACTTGAAGAAGAAATTGTTAAGCTCAGGTCGAAGCTTGAAAAGGAAAAAACGCTCAAGCCCGATCGTGGTATCGAGACAATGTTTCGGACAACGTCTCAAAATCATTTGATGTTAAGCCAGATGGCGGATAACAAAGCCAATATTTTGATCACGATCAATTCGATCATTTTGTCGGTGGTCGTTTCTGTTCTCGTGCGAAAACTTGAAGAGAATCCAAACCTTGTTGTGCCCACCATCTTACTCATCAGTGTTTGTTTGACGACAACAGTATTTGCCATTCTTTCAACGCGACCAAATTTGACCGCTGGTCGTTTCACCAGAGACGACATCAAAGGAAAGCGCACAAATCTTCTGTTCTTCGGAAACTTTTACGCCATGGATGTTGAGGATTATGAATGGAGTATGAAAGAAATGATGAAGGATGCCGACTATCTGTACGGAAGTTTGATCAAAGACATTTACTACCTGGGAACAGTGCTCGCAAAAAAATATAAGTTCCTTCGTATCGCCTATAATATCTTCATGTTCGGTTATGTGATTTCGATAATCTCGTTCATCATCGCCTTTAAGATGCACTAACGCTGGCATAATTTTCTTCTCGGGTCAGCTGATCAATGATAGCAACGTGAAGCGGCCTTTTTCGTCATACCTTTTTTCCGGGTTTCCAGAATTATATGATTTTCTTCATCGCGTTTGGCATTGGGAAACCTGGCCATGGATAACGAAATATATTCCAATAATCCCTGCATGGCTTTGGTTCTGTCTGAAAGCAAGATCATTCTGGTTCTTTACCAGCTCAAACCCGACACTCACATTCGGGGGCTACGAAGGTGAAAGTAAAAAAGAAATGTATACACAGTTGCCTGACGGTTCTTATCCAAAGTCGGTATACATCCTTCCGCAGACCCATTTCAGTCAAGTGATCAATGTCTTTAATGAGAACAATTTTTCATTTCCTGTGGCGGTTAAACCCGATGTTGGGATGATGGGCTACCTGTTCAGAAAAATAAACTCAATCGATGAGTTGAAGACGTATCATGAAATGATGCCCGTGGAATACATCCTTCAAGAATATGTCTCATATTCGCTGGAAGTAAGTGTGTTCTATTATCGATTTCCTGATGAAGAAAAAGGAACGATCACCGGCTTTGTCAGGAAGGATTGCATGCAAGTGATAGGTGACGGAAAATCTACGTTGCTGGAACTGATTTTAAATTATCCACGCGCACGTTATCGTATACCTGAATTAAAAGCAAAGCATTCAAAACACCTGTATGAAGTCATTCCACCGAATGAGACTTATTATTTATCACAAGCACTTAATTTAAGTCGTGGTGGTCAGCTCGTCAGTCTTGAACATGAAAAAGACGAAAACCTGCTGAAAGTATTTGACGACTTAAGCCACTATGCGAAGCACTTTTACTATGGCAGATATGATATTAAGTGCAAATCTGTGGAGGATCTGAAACAAGGAAAGAACTTTTATATTCTTGAGTTCAATGGCAGTGGCGCTGAGCCGCACCATGTGTACGGAGGGGGCGTTAGTCTCTTTCGTGCATTATATATTCTCTGCCAGCACTGGAGCGTCTTGTACAAAATATCAAAGTACAACTGCGAACGCGGAATTCGCTACTGGAATTTCAAACGCGGCATTCAACAGTTATTGTTTTCACGGAATCATTTCAAGCTTCTTGCAAACCTGGATGTCGATCCGTTGATGGTGAATAGTCAGGGTTAAGACCATGTTGGAATTTGAAAATTCAAATTTCTTTAATCGAAATACGACAGGCTTCTTTCCAATAGAAATTCAGGGTCGTAAGAATTTTAGTTTCCAACTCATGCATGCCAGCGTCCGTTGTTGCATCGTTGGAGTTTGCTGAATAGCCCGAGTAACCGGTACTGGTCTTCGCCACAATAGTGTTGAATTGTTCCATAAATGAAAGCTCCAAGTTTACTTTTTCCCTTGCATAATCCTCTTAAATGAAGTTTGTATTGCAGAAGGCACAAACCCGGAATCGAGATTTTTGGTAAACATTTCAAATCCCGGCGTTTTGTTAAGTTCCTTTATAACGGTTTGATGGGTTACTATTGTTTTGAATTCGTCAACATTAGTTGTCCCTTTCAGGTATGCATCGTTTACCTGTTTTATTATTTCAGCGTAAAGCGCGTTGAGAAAATTAAGATATGCATGATCCTTTTGAACATCACCGTGCCCGGGAATAAGAACTGTGTAATCCAACGCAGCAAGCTTCAACGATGTCTCCAACCATTCAGGTGAAAACATTCCGGATTCATAAGGACTTGGGTAAACTACAAGATCACCGGGAATGAGAACTTTTTCATTTGGAAGATAAATTACTGCATCGCCACTCGTGTTGCCGATGCCCAGATAGAGTAATTGGAT
>CBQWHS010000512.1:0-4009 GCA_967728665.1 uncultured Chryseosolibacter sp.
ACAACGAAAAGATTTCTTTGCGGCGATTCAAAAATACAATTTGAAATTTGCCTTTCTGTTTGGAGGGTCAGATCGCGATCCACAAAAACATTTTGATCAATTCAGATCGGCGTTGGAGCAGGCTCTGACCTATAAACCTGTCTATTTTAATTCCCACGCTGGCAAGGATCATTTTACATCGGAAAAGAATAAGTTGTTCATTGATTTGACAACCAAGCTTTCGAACAGCACAGGCATTCCGATCTATCATGAAACACATCGCGGAAGAATCTTGTATTCAGCGCCAGTGGCAAAAGAATTCATGGAGAAAAATCCAGCACTTCGACTCACGCTTGATATTTCTCATTGGTGCAATGTTCATGAGTCTTCGCTCGATGATCAGCCCGAAACCATAGCCATGACTCTTGATCGAGTCGATCATATTCATGCAAGAATTGGCCATGCCGAAGGGCCACAGGTAAACGATCCACGCGCTCCGGAATGGAAAGGCTACGTTGAGGCGCATTTCGGCTGGTGGGATAAAGTTGTCGCACGTAAAAAGAGAGTATGTCAACAAATGACTTTCCTGACTGAGTTTGGCCCGGTTGATTACATGCCAGCGCTTCCATATACGCGGCAGCCACTGGCGAATCAGTGGGAGATCAACAAATATATGATGGATACACTTCGGGCGCGATATGCTTGATTAAGGAGGTAAGACGATGTTGATGCAGTTTGCTGGACGATTTCATCCGTTGATCGTCCATTTACCAATTGGTTTTTTGATTCTTGCTTTTCTGCTGGAATGTTTCAGCTCCATTCAAATGTATAGGAAATTCAGAAGCGCCGTAGCGCCATCGCTGATACTCGGCGCAATATCGGCATGGTTAGCGTGTCTCACTGGTTATTGGCTCAAACAGGAGGGAGACTTTGCTGATGAAGTTGTAAATCCACATCAGTATGTAGGAATCGCGACAGCAATTTTTGCAACGTTACTTGTTGTTTTCAGACGCTACACGAAAACACGATTTTCAAATGTTGGTTTACGGAAGAAAATCCGGATTGTGTCTTTTATTCCGCTGATGATTTTGCTTTCAATCACTGGCCACTTTGGTGGATCATTAACGCATGGAGACGATTACCTTTCGTTTGTGAACATGGAAGAGGCGCTCGAAGTTGATCCTGCAGTAAAAATCCGACAGGTTTCAAATCTTGATTCTGCAGTCTTATTTGAGGATCTGATTCAACCGCTGTTTGATGCAAAATGTGTCAGCTGTCATAGTTCGAAAAAACAGAAAGGCGATTTGAGATTAGACGGCAAAGACTTCATCCGCAAAGGCGGAAAAAACGGAGAACTTTTTTTGCCGGGAATTCCAGATTCAAGTTTACTCTTCAAACGAATCACTTTGCCGCTCGAAGATAAGCATCATATGCCTCCCGAGGAACGAACTCAATTGACGTCCGCAGAGATTAATCTTATTCAATCATGGATCAACGATGGCTGTAATTTTTCCAGGCACATCTACGAATTTGCAGATGCTGGGAAAGTGAAAATGTATCTGGCAGCATTCATGACGCCCAAAAGCGTTAGCATCTTGCCAACAGAGAACATTGATCCGGCGGACGAAAAAATACTTTCGTCTTTAAGAAATGCTGGTGTCATCATTCTTCCAGCCGAGGAGAACTCCAATTATATCAGCGCTAATTTCACAAATGTTAGAACGATCAGCAATGAATTGTTGACGTTGCTTTCAAAACTTGACAGGCAACTTTTAACCGTTGATTTAAATTTCACGAACATCAATGACCAGCAGATGAGTTCAATTGGAGAATTGAAGGCATTGCGAGTTTTATACTTGAATAACACGGCAATAACTGATGTCGGAATTCAGCAGCTAAAACCGCTTGCAAATTTGCAAATGCTCAGTATGACAAATACTACAGTGACTGATCAGATATTTTCGACCATAAATGAGATGAAATTGCTTCGGAAAATTTATCTCTTCAACACCGCGGTGACACGCGAGGGAGTCACTGACTTTATGGACAAGCATAAAAAAATTGAAATTGATACCGGTAATTACAACCTTCCAAAGCTGGCATCAGACACCTTGATTTACAAACGAAAAATCTGATCGTGATCAGTAAAAAAACAAGGTCAGGACAAGCTCTTATTTCACCACAAACTCACCTTTGCCCATTAAATAACCTTCGGTGTAGATTTCAAGTTGATAGCTGCCCGATGCATATTCAGAACCTTTATCATACAGGTAGGTGAGCTTCTGTTTTGTATTGTCGAACAGAATTTCCTGTGAAGCGGTATAGAATTCTTCTTTTCCGTTATAGATGAACGTGCCGGATCCGCGTGCAACATCAAATAACACCTGGTTGTTCTCATCAATAATGCGGATCATTATTTTCTTTCCTTCAACTGGAGCTACGTTATTTTCTGCAATGTTGAATTCAATTTTCAGCTTTCCAACCTGGCGACTTTTAAACGGCGATTCACGTTCTTTTCCCCGATCGTTCAACGCAACAATGCGTACGTTTTCCACTTTGAGTTGAGATGCGATAGCAACTTTTGAAGCGAGGTCTTCTTTTGTTTGGCTAAGTTTATTGATAGAGTCGCCAAGCTGACTTTTCTGCGATTTCAAACTCTTGTTTTCGGTGAGCAGCACCGTGTTCACTTTCTTAAGCTTTTCGATTTCTTCGTCTTTGTTCTTCAGCAACAATTCATAGCCTTCAACACGATCTTTAAGGGCTTTAATTTCTTTACCAGTAGCCCGCTTGCTTCGCTTCAGTTCGTTTTCGATTTCGGCTTTTGCTTTTTCCAGATCGGAGATATCACCGCCAAGCTTCGTCACTTCTTCAATTTTCTGATCGAGTTCGGTTCTAATCTCTGTCATGCGTTGCATGGTGCTGGCAAGCTCTTGTTCAGTCGTGGTAAGTGCCGTTCTAACTTCTTGTTTTTCTTTTGTATCGAGATAAATCTTTATCCCTTGGATGATGATAACAACCGACATCAGTGCAATGATGATCGCAGATTTGTTGTTTCGCTTGGGAGCCGGTTCTGGGAAATTTTCCGATGGTCCGTTCATAGATTTTTCGGGGGAGTCGATGGAGTTCTTGGAATTGGCAGTGATCATAATAAGAATATCGAGCAAAAATAGCCGTTATCTTCCTGTAATTCAACCGCTAATATTGTAAGATAACGTGTTGTTTGTTCAGTGATGGATCAAAAAGTACAACACCACATTGAAAGAGGTCGGCGGAGGCATGAACCAGCTCATGCTGTTGAATTTCTTTCCAGGCCTTTTTCATCTCACTTGAATAATAAATATCATCAAACACCATCACACCTGAATCTTTGATTCTTGGCAATAATTCTTCGAAATAGTCAATCGTGGGCTTATATCGATGATTTGCATCAATTAACACAAAATCGATTTTGCGAACGTTTGGAAGAAAGTCGCTTAGCGTTTCGTCAATGTTCCCTTCAATCAGCTGAATATTTGACGCTGCCGCAAACTCGAATGTAAGTCGAGCTATCGCTGCAGTTTCTGAAGAGCCTTCAAATGTGAAAACTTTGCAATCTTTTTTTTGAGCGAGATAAAGCGTGTTGATTCCAAACGAAGTCCCGATCTCTAAAATCGTTTTGGCTTTAACATGATTAATTATGTTAGAATATAAAATGCTGGATTTTGGTGTACTCAAACTTCGCTTAGCGATTTCAGCAATCGTTCGGGTCGGCCGACCGGCTCCGGCACCAAGATCGATCGTTCGCAATGGTCTGTTATCGCTGCGTAATTTTTCTCGCAGTTTCTCAAACGCCTCGACCGGTTGAATTCCCGCTTTATTTTTTACAATATTTTGATAGAAATCAAAGAAGAATGGAGAGTGCAGCGAATGCTCATCAACAGCATCCAGCCAATACCTCAAATAAGAAAAGATTCTTGAAAAGTTCGACACTAGTTCAGACGGATAGGAGCGACCATCGTAAACTCCGGTATATTCACTATCATCTTTGTTC
>CBQWHS010000513.1:0-4008 GCA_967728665.1 uncultured Chryseosolibacter sp.
CAAAAAATCCAGGATACGGTGGATGGGATTCCTTCAACACGTTTACCGAAGCTCAGCAGAAAGAATACGAACAGTGGTACAAGGCGAACTATCCTGCAGAGAATTTCGAAATGAATCAGCCCGAAACAGAATTCACTGCACCAAAAGGCTACAGTGACAACATTGCTCATCACACCTCGTTTTACAAAGGCATTCGTGAAAACGCACCGATAAAAGAAGATGCACTCTTCAGCATGCGTGCTGCAGGTCCCGCATTAGCGAGCAACAAAAGTGTGTTTGAAAAAAAGATTGTCTTCTGGGATCCTGAGAATGCGAAGCTTGCACCTCAAATCTAAATCAATTGATATTCTGTGCCATGGGAAGTATGATGGTAAACGTACTTCCCAGAGCATGGGTACTTTGAAACGAAATTGTCCCGTCTAATTTTTCCACTGCCTTTTGAACGATGTACAGACCCAAGCCATTTCCTTTCGAGCGTTCATTGGCGCGGTAGTACATATCAAATATCTGGTGTTGATATTCTTCTTCTATGCCCTGGCCGTTGTCCTCGATTTCTATGGTAATGGACTCTCCTATCTGTATAGCTTTAAGCTTGACATATGGATTCACAACGCCACTGAAGGACACAGCATTCTCCACCAGGTTTTCCACGATGATCCGGATCATTGCCGGATATGAAAGGAATTTATCGTGAACCCTGACATCACAACTTGTTATGATATTCTTTCGCTTAATTTCATCGCGAAATGAATCACACACAGTCTCGAATATCTCTTTCACCAAAACTTCTTTGTACAGTAACTGCTGAGATCCAACATCACTGATCGATTGGAGCTTTACGAGCATCTTGTCGAGGTTCGATGCCGTTTCCCGGACTTTATCAAAAAGTTCCAGGGCGTTTCCATCCTTTACGGTAATCTTGGCGACCTCCGCCAATCCCATAAACGTAGTCAGTGGTCTACGGAAATCATGGGATGAGCGATAAAAAAAGGTATCAAGTTCTTTATACGCTTGTGTTAGTGCCAGTGTTCGTTTCTCTATTTTCTCCTCAAGCTTTCGATTTATTTCGGCGATGGTTTGATTGGCATCGATCAACTCTTCAGACTGAGATTGTATTTCCTCTTTTTGCTCCGTTATCTCCCGGTTCGCTTTTCTGATTTGCCTGGTGTATTGAAATGTTTTGAAAGCAAACACACCGATCAGGATAAAAACAAAGGCGATCGAGATGATAATAATATTTTGGGTATTGATCCGTGAGCGTTGTAGCGCTATCTGGTTCTCGTGTAGTTCATTTTGCTGATTCAGCAGTTGAATTTCTTTATCCTTCTTTTCGAGTTGGTATAGCGCCTGAAGCTCAGCCAGTTTGCCAACGCTGCGCTCCTGAAAAATGCTGTCCTTAAGCGCAATGTATCCGTTCTTCGCTTTCAATGCGTTTTTGTAATCACCCTTTAATTCATAATACTCAGACCAATAATAATGCGCATTCATGATCATTGTCCGGGAATTGATTTCGTCGGCTATAGCTTGTGCCCTCACGAGGTATGGCCTTGCTTTGTCAAACATGTGCAGTTTGCTATAGTTGCTGGCAACGACTTGGTACGAGATGCCCAGATTATAACGGTTCCCTATCTTCTCTTCAATGGTCAACGCTTCAAGCTGATAATCCAGTGATTTCAAGTAATTTTGCTGCGCTTCAAAAACGATAGCCAGATTCGAGAGTGTTGTAGAAATTCCTTCGATGTTCTTAATCTCTTTTCGGATCTGCAAAGAGCGTTCGAGCCATCGAATCGCATCCAGGTATTTCTGTTCTCTAAAATAAATTAAACCAAGAATGTTATAACAGAACCCCAACCCATTCGCATCATTCAGTTGCTCACGTATTTTGATTGACTTGTCCATGAACTCGTGCGCCAACCGGAAATCGTAAAGATTCTTGTATACCCATGCGAGGTGCGAATCCAATCGCGCTATCTCATGTTGTATTCCAACTCGCTCTGCGATTTTCAGTGCCTGCAGAAAATACTTCAGCGCTACACCATCCTGTCCCATTTCATCATATACCCGGCCGATCTCGGTGTACACTTCACCAAGCATAGCTTGAGTTTCACGCCCTTCCAGAATTGCCAGGGCATCAAACAAATAATTTAGAGCAGCAGGATACTCGCCTGCCGAGAAGTTCGTCTTCCCCTGCTGAATCAAACACAATAATTTTAAAAATGAACTATTGCTCTGTTCAGCGATGGCGCAAGCATCCTGAACAAGCTTATCTACTTTGGGATAATTCCCCTCATTCCGGTAAACCTCCGCCAATGAGAACCATGTATCGGCGATTTGCTCTGGCCGATTTTGCTGCTGGTAGATATCAAGCGCTTTCGTCAATGACTCTTCAGCTTCCTTATTCATAAACCGAATGAGATAAAACCGGCCGAGATTCTTATACGCAAAGGCGAGCTGACGTTTTGAATTTATTCTTTTAAGCAGGTCAACTGCGACTGTATAATGTCGTAGTGCTGAATCGTATTGGTCGATCGTCCTGAAAAGATTCCCAACAAGAACATGATTGTAACCGAGCAAATCGTCCTGCTTCTTTGCCAGTGAGGCCGACTGGTTATACAGTTGCAGCGCTGAGTCATATCTTGAAATGGCAAAGTAATAGTAACCCTGCAATGTCATCGCATACCGAATTCCATCCAGGTATTTAATTTCTGTGGCTCGGTTCCGGGCACGGTTGGCAAATTCCAGTCCTTTTTTATAGACGAAGTCGTAGTATAAAGATGAGATCTCGTTGAGTATGTCAACCTGTTTTTTTGGATCTTGAGTCTTGCCCAAAACCATCTGCAGACTGTCTATAGTACGCTGTTGTCCTAACGAATTCAAGGCTTGACACAACACAACAAAAAATATCAATACGAGCCTAGGCATGAATAGGTAATGTATCGTAAAATAAAGTAAACTTTCAGTCTAAGGAAGCAATATTTAAATATTTAGTTCCGTCTAAACACGATTAAATTGTTGTTAGTTTTGAACCAGGACTACCGTGAACACAGAGGTGTTCAAACGCTAACATTGTAATCCCAACCTACTTATGAATAATCGCAGACTCTTACCTTTCATCATCCTAGGTGTAATTACACTTTTCGTGTTGATGGGCATTTCATCCAGTATTTTTTTTACTGTTAATGCAACACAACGTGCCGTAATCTTTTACAAATTCGGACAAGGCCTTGATAAAGACCACGTGTTCCAGCCAGGATTCCATACAAAGGCTCCCTGGAATGACATCTTCACCTACAATGTCCAGGAGACTTCTCAAGATGAAAACATGGACGTGTTGGACAAGAGCGGCCTGAGCATCCACGTTGATGTTACTGTTCGTTTCAAGCCGATATCAGAAAAGATTGGTTATATCTATGAGAAATTCAACATGGAGTATGTCAACGTGCTTGTGGTTCCGGAGATACGGTCCACGGTGAGGCAAGTGATGGGCCGATACAACGCCGAGGAGATTTATTCAACAAAACGCGCCGAAGTCGAGGCCAACATCAAAGCAGAATCAGAAAAAATTCTTCATGCAAACAATGTTGAAATGGTGGCGTTGCTGATCAGATCCATTCAGTTGCCAGAGCAAATTCGAGTTGCTATCGAGAGCAAGTTGCAGCAACAACAAGAAGCGCTTGCTTACCAGTTCCGACTTGACAAAGAAAAGAGTGAAGCGGAGCGAAAAAAGATAGCCGCCGAAGGAGAAGCCCGTGCAAATAATATTGTCAATAGCAGTTTGAGTGATAAGCTGTTGAAAATGAGAGGTATTGAGGCGACACTGGAACTGTCTAAGTCACCGAATTCGAAAGTGGTGATAATCGGATCAGGCAAAGATGGAATGCCGTTGATTCTTGGCAACAATTAGAGCCAAACGTAGTTTGCCGAAGGCGATGCAAAAGAATCACAAATTTTTAGGCTTGTCTTTTCCTAAACAATTATTCACCCTATATTTAAAACCATTGCAATAAA
>CBQWHS010000514.1:0-4006 GCA_967728665.1 uncultured Chryseosolibacter sp.
GTGTCCGGCAAGTAGGGTTCGCTCCACATGCTCTTGGGGTTGCGCTCGCCAAGTGGAACTCGATTGGGGATGTGCAGCAAGTTTATGAAAGCCGGCCTTCCATGGCTCTACGCTATCGGCGACCATCTTCTTTATGCGAAGAAGATCACTGTCTTTGTGCAGCAAGCCTGGATGTACAAAGGGCGCAGCATGATATTCAGGAATTGTATGCTCTTTGATTGTCTGCGCATTCAATTGCTGCGCGGCTAGGATAATCAATGACGCAAGAAGACTGTTTAATGTTTGTTTTCCCAAAATCATTTCTCTTGCCTCGTTTGCTGTAATCGTTGAAACACCTGCATTGTTTTATTTTTATTTGATGGATACTTGACGAACGGACCTACAAAGCCTGTTAAATTTGCCGAAGTGTTGCCGAAGAAATCATTCACCAATTTCAACGGTGTGCCATCCGGAGATTCGATTGTTTGACTCAGCGCGAAACGGCCGATAAAGTCAGCATCAATAATTGGCGACTGAATTTTTGGAAAAGCATCAAGATCAAAAGCAACATTTACTGTTGAAGTTGTAGATGTAAGTTTAAAATCGCCATCATTTAAAACAAAATTGCTGTGTGAGTCTCCCCAGGTGCTTTGAGCGGCTTGCTCCATATAAATATTATTATCCGCTTCACCGTGATCTTGTGCCAATGAAGCAAGACCTCCACGTATAAAAATATTGTTGAACCATCTATTGTCCAGTGTTGTAGCAGGAATTGTTTGTTTTGTTATCAGTGAGTGCGATTTGTAATTGATAGTACCAGAAGCCTCCGAAGGCGACAGTGATTCGCTAGTGAAAGCGCAGTCGACAAATAGATTGTGAACAAACACATTTGCTTCGGCACCGCGTAGTTTTATGCCTCCCGCATTATTACTTGTTCCATGTCCAACGATGATGTTGTTATCAATGAGCGCAAGGCCGTGACTCCGAAAAAAATACAAGGGACTTCCTCCAATATCAACGATAATATTCCTGGTAATTCGAGTCCCTTGATAAAGAGGTCCAAGTGTGATGCCGGAACCATTCTCAATTCTGCGAATAAGATTCCGTTCGACAGTTGCATCGACTGCGACTGCGAGATAAATGCCGCTGACATGGTCGATTGAAAGTCCATTGCTATTACGAATGTCTTCAATCTGGTTATCGAGAATCTCGCTACGTGTTCCATGCAGGAGACTAAAAATTCCCGCTTGCCCACAATGATGAATAAAATTGTTTCGGACAATATGACGTCCTACTTCATTAATATTTTCGAACTCGCCAAACGATGGTCGTACTGGACTGTGTCGGCTTGTATCACGGCCATTCGGTTGCGCCAATGAAATCCCAACACATTTTACATTTGATATTTCACAATTTTGAATGATCCAATGAATACCACCACGAGTTGAAATAGCACCGGGTTGTTCTGAGTCGAAAGATGCGTGATTGCTGGCAACTTGCGTAATTTTAATGCCGTCAAGGGTAATGTAGTTTACACCTGGCTTCTCGGGAACAAAAGCAGCAGAGCGATTATTTACCTCAACCATTTTTTTACGCGGGTTGATTTTTCCGAAGTTCACCCAAATCCTTGTAGAGTCTTCATTACTTTTTGCAAACCAACTTCCCACCGAGGCTTTGACGGCATCCAGTGTTGATTGTTCCGAATAAGATAAATCATCAACATAAACCTCGCCCAGATGCCGAACCGTTTGATTCTTGATAAATGTGGTGAATGGATTTTGCTGACCAAAACTTGTATTGGATATATCCGATCGCCACACACCATTGCCCAATGGTTTCCATGAGCTAATCAATTCAGAGCCTTTCACCATCACCGACTCACCTGGCGCTGCCATAAAAGTGATGCGAAGATTTTCTGATGTGCCGCCGCGTGTCAATGTAATTTGCTCACGATAAACTCCTTTATGGATAATAATTTTGTCGCCCGGTTGCGCTTCCTGTGCTGCATGATTGATAGTCAAAAATGGATCCGTTGCGCTGCCCTTGCCAGCGTCAAGTCCATTCTTTGCTACGTGTAGTTCACGATTGAGCTGAGTCGAAGACTGTCCGTTCGCTAACTGGATAAAAAGATTAATGGCTATGAGTAAGGTTATCCTCATCGTAGGTAATTGACTTCGTTTACGGTTGATCTTTTCCATTGATATTTTAACTGAAAGCTATTCTCGCCAGCAAAGTCAGGCACAAAAATATAAAGCTTCTCCCTCCTGTTTTGAAAATTTCAAAATTCAATTTTGCCTGCTTGTGTTCGAGATTTCAAAAACAGCCAGTGGCTTTCGCCTTGAGTCATAACATAATTCAGCGTGACCAATTTCATAAGAATGTCCTGTGCTATCTGGTTTTGTTGAAGAAATGATTTCACGAACCATGAGCGGTATTCCCGGACTTGAATAGAAGGATGAGAACCCATCTTTATTTGCCTTGGCAACATTTACATGGGCAAGAAAAAATCCATAAATACTATTTTTCTTATCGATCCATGGATACGCTCCTGCCCAGCCGGGGCTGCTGATCATCGTAGCATCTCCATCATCATTCAATATTTCACGCCATTCACCAAGGCCATAGATATTTTTATGTTTTGAAGCGCGTGCACGTTCAACATATTCTCCAGGTTGCACAAACGCGTTGCCTATTTGGTCGCGCTGCATTTCGATGATTGATGTCTCAGAAAGAATTCGTTTTCCTTTGTATAGTCCCCCATTGGCGATCATTTCTAAAAAATGAACATAGTCATGAAGCGTGCAGCGTGCTCCGCCACCAATCATTGGATTGTGACCACCCGTAGTATCTACAGGAGTAAAATGAGTGTCGGTCATTCCAAGTGGAACACCAATCTTTTTTTGAAAAAGAGTTTCCCAGTCATTACCTGCCGCAAGCTCAGCCATCCTTCCGGCCACTTGCATGGCGAGGCCTCCGTAGTGAAACACAATCCCCGGAGTTGTATCCGCAGGAAGGCTAACAATATGTTGTACCGCCTCCTCCAGTGATTGATAATCATCACGATGATTTCCTTTTGGTTGATAGTCTGGATAACCTGAAGTGTGTGATAATAATTGACGAAGCGTTGCCTGGCCTTTTTTGTCCTTAAACTCCGGAAGCCACTTAATTACTTTGTCGTCCCACTTAAGGTTGCCTTCATCTACAACGGCAGCGATCGCAGCAGCAGCAAGCCATTTTCCTGCGGATGCAATAAAGACTTGTGTCTCCTGTGTATGATCGCCAAAATAGTTTTCATAGATAACTTCATTATCCTTTGCAACCACTATCGATGCACCAGGGTAATAGCCATTATCAATCCATGATTGAATTTTTGATGACAATGGAGAAAAATCGTATTGTGATACAACTTTGACACGAGTTTCCGAATCCCTCGATGGTGTGCACCCGAGCAAGATAAAGCCAAAAACGAAAAGCAATTTTGCCGGTGTTTTCATCTCGCGATTTATTTTGTCAATTCAGATTGTCAGTTAAGGATAAGGCCCGGTCAGTACTCCAAGGCCGAATCCAAAACCTCCCTTTCCCAAATTATTAATCAATAACTTAATTCGGTTAATGGTTAAATCGAAAATCATCTAACTCATCAATCACTTTCCACCTGATTCTTTGTGTTTTCCTTCAGCGATTCCGGCTTCAACCACAATGCCACTCCACCCGATCCAATGAGGTCAATCTTTATGACATCTGTTGATTTCACCTTCCGTTGTTCAACTTTGACTTTTGTTCTTGTTCCCACAGTAGCATCGTCCGAATAAATGTTTAGCAGAAATTTTTTTCCCTTTGGTAAAAAATCCAACGGTACGGATATTATCCTTGCTTCATTGTTAGTAATACTTCCGACAAACCATTCTTCTCCGTTTTTCCTGGCGGTAATGATGTATTGTCCGATTTCGCCTTTCAACACTTTTGTTTCATCCCAGGTCACTGGCAATTTTTCAAAGAATTCAATTTCCGGCTCATGTTGATAATC
>CBQWHS010000515.1:0-3999 GCA_967728665.1 uncultured Chryseosolibacter sp.
CTTCATCGTTGGTATAACCTTCAAATACGGTTTGCCTTTCAACTTCAAAATCCCGTGAAGGATCTTCGAAATTATAATCTTCATATTTGCTGAAATGGGTGTAGCCCGGAATTAATGAAACATCGAACTGCGCTTTGAGATTTCTTCCCGGCGCGCCATGCAGCCATTTCACATCGAGATTACCAACAACATTCGGTTCTGTAATTCTTTCGCCTCCAAAATCCAGATTTATTTTTAGTCGGTTTGGTTTAACCGTTTCGATTTTAATCGTTTGAGAGAATTCAGTACCGCCAACTTTTACACGCGCAGTCCAGTCGCCAGTTGGCGCATCGGGCGCAGTTGCTGCTGCGAAATAATAAAATCCATTTTCTGCATTTGACTTTACGATGCGACTTGTTACCAGACCTTTTGGATTCTGTAACTCCAGAACAACCGGGTGGTTTTTGTCGACATTGGTATTTTTTGATTCCAATATGAAAGTAAGATGCAGAGAATCTCCTGGTCGCCACACACCACGTTCGCCATACAAAAATCCTTTCAGTCCTTTGCTTATGTACTCACCGGAGACATCGAATCCACTTAAAGACAACGACTCGCCATCGGCAATACGCATATAGCCGCGTTGCGATCCTTGTCTCGCAATCATAAAAAATGGTGACGGCTTTCCGGAGTAAGTACCTTTGCCATCGGAGTCTGTTGTTATTTTTCCTAACGATTGTTCCTGATAGTCAAAAAATTCAACTTCAACACCTGACAGTGGAGCCGTGGTTTTCAAATCATTTACAAAAATAGTTGTGAGGCCATCGCTGCCTTGCTTCGCGGTAACGCCAAGGTCAGAAGCAAGAACATTTCTAATCACGTATCGTTGCTGTTGATAGTAAGCTTTGTTGCATGGGTTATCGCGTTGTTCCCAATCATAGTCCTGGTAATCTCCTTCTTCTTCATAATCGCCATCACCTTCATCATAGGTTTCGTCTATCGCGACTTCTTCGGTATTTTCAGTTGTTGCGTCTTCATCACCTTCATTGCAAACGTACGCTGAGTAGTCTTGTCTGAAATCCAATTTAACTTGATAGATTGCGCCGGGCTCTGTTTGAATCAGCGTTGCAAGGTCGAGTGTAAATCGATTCCACTTACCTAAATCTGAAACAGTGTTGTCCAGTTGGATTTTTTTGTCGAGTATCGTTTTAGCAACGCGATTTAATTCGCGGGAACCACTAACGGTATTTACCTGGAAAAATTGATTGATGTTACTTTCAAAAACCTTGCTGATCGTAACATCGACAGCGCGCAAATTCACGGCTTCAAAAGGAAGGATCAAACCGTCAGTGCTCGGCAAAATATTTCCTTTACCGAGAAACCGGATTGCCGGCTTTAATTGTTCGAACACAACTTCTGCCGTAGTGGATTTGTCCATTTTGTAGTCGTTGATATTACGAACTCCTGCCTCTATATATATCGTCTTCGTTCCGGATTGACGTATGGATGGATACACCCAAATCTCATTGTCATGGATCTCGAAATCGAGTGTCACATTTGCGGCATCACCGATGGTGATCAATCCACCTAAGTTTTGTTTTTCTTTTAATGGATCAGAGAACTGAAGGATAACATACTGATTCGGGTTCTGTTCAACTTTTGCGTTCATCACTTTGAAATCACCTAATGCAGGAATTTCAACTTCGCGTTCATCACTCGTGGTAAGACCCAAGGGTTTTCCATCCGCTGAAATTTTTACTTTGCTTACGTTTTCCTTCCTGGCGACATCTTCAACGATAAAGCTGTGTTGATTTCCACCTGACGAATGGGTCCATGATATTTTAAGTGAATTGTTTTCCTGCGAAGCAGAAAGTAATTTTTCCACAACTTCAGCTTCGGCGAAATCTGCAGTGTTGAGAACGCCTTCAATCTTTTGCCGTGTCAATTGAGTTTTCACATACGGCTTGACGTTATCCACGGTGAATTCAAAGTTCTGCGGAATGACCTGGAATGTATATTGAAATTCTGCAAGCGTAGCCGGCACAGTAAACAGTTTAGCAAGATCAAATTGGCCTTCGTAAACCTGACCAGAGATCAACCGTGACTCCGGTGTAAACTCAACCGTATGTCGATCGACCCAAATGGTTTTTCCTTTTACGGAAGGTTCGAATGAGAAAAGTTTAACACTGGTTTCTTCACCAATCGCAGACGAGTCTACAGCATCTTTGGCCAGCGTCAAGCGGATTGATGAGCCCGATGAAATCACACCGGACGTATACGCCGTTATGTATTCACCGAATGCAGGATCAATAAAACTTTTCGAAATCTTGTTTCCTTTTCCGGAGTTAATGTAAAAGACTCCGGTGGCGAGAATAGCCAACACGATCACCGCCAAGGTGATCTTTTGCCAGGTTAGGTTCTTCATTTCAGTGGGTTTTGAAGGATTGGTTTAAATGCAATATCGCTTGATTTGGTATGGTTTTTTAAGTTTCAAAACTGAATATTTCCAGCAATACAACAACGAGAATTATACAGTTGCAAATACCTGATCACCAGCACCATTCTCTACATGGAAAACGTTTTTAATCAAATTTATTATAACAACACCGTAAAAGATTATCTGGTAGTTCTTTCGATCATTTTGTTGAGCGTCATCCTGCTCAAACTTTTCAAAAAAATAATTATTAAAAGACTTGAACTACTGGCCGCAAGAACGGAAAGCACCGTGGACGACTTCATCGTACATGGCATTGATCGGTTTGGATTGCCACTTCTGCAGTTTGGGATTATTTTTTGGGGATTGAATTTCCTGGACCTTTCGACTCAGGTGGAAAATACAATTAACGTGGTCGGATCAGTAATCCTCACGTATTATGTAATCCGCCTGGTCTCGTCGATTATCATGCGTCTGCTCGAAACACGCATCCGCCAACAAGAGCATGGTGAAGAAAAGATCAAGCAACTCGGTGGTTTGATGCTCATCATCAACATTGTTATTTGGGTTATTGGTATTGTATTCCTGTTGGACAACCTGGGCAAAAACGTTACCACGATCATCACCGGTTTGGGCATAGGTGGTATTGCAATTGCGTTGGCAGCGCAAAATATTCTAGGCGATCTTTTCAACTATTTTGTCATCTACTTTGATCGGCCTTTCGAAGTTGGCGACTTCATTGTGGTGGATGATAAGATGGGTACCGTTGAATACCTGGGAATAAAGACGACACGGATCCGAAGCCTTTCGGGCGAACAAATAATTATTGGAAACTCGAATCTAACAGGCTCTCGCATTCACAATTTCAAACGGATGCTTACGAGAAGAATTGTGTTCACGCTGAATGTAGACTTCAGAACATCAGTGGAAAAATTAAAGACGATTCCAGCATTGTTGAAATCAATTATCGAACAGCAAGATAGGATTCGATTTGACCGCGCACATTTTTCGTCTTTCGGCGATTGGGCTTTAAAGTTTGAGATCGTCTATTTCGTGCTGGACGCTGACTTCAACAAGTATATGGATATTCAGCAGCGGATCAACCTGACAATTTTCGAACAGTTTCAGAAGGAGGGGATTTACCTTGTAACGAGTCCTCACACTTCGCTTATTCCAGCAGACGTTAAATGAGTTAAGATTTGCTATTTCTTTTCCGCTTCCTGGTCCATAAAAACAAAGCCCCGGTTGTCAGCACCTTCGTAAAAATCGACTTCCTTTCCAATCAGGTACATCGTGTGCTTTTTATCAATAAAGACAGGTATTTCAAAAATGGTATACGCGAGATCAGCTTCTTTTTTCTTGTCAAAGCCAATAATTAAAGAGACGCCACAGCCTCCGCCCTTTACACCGAGCCTTAGCCCATAGCCTTCCGGGATGTTTTTTGTTTCCATAATTTTCCTGATCTCCGTAGCCGCACGCGAGGAAATGGAGACCGGGGTTATATTATCGAACATGTTTTATAGATTTACAGGCTTAAAACTATAAATTTCAAACACCATTTTTGCTAAATAAATTCTATGGATGCT
>CBQWHS010000516.1:0-3996 GCA_967728665.1 uncultured Chryseosolibacter sp.
GCGATTGTTGAAAGAATTCCGGGAATTAAACTTGAATATTTTGAAATCGCTGATAGCGAAAACTTAACCTTACTGGAAAACGTTGAAAGCTCGAAGCGACCAATTATGTGTATTGCAGGATACGTTGGTGAAATCAGATTGATTGATAATATGTTTATCGATTAAAAAATTTAAACAGTTGTTATTGCCTCAGGAAGGAGAAAGCATAATGCGAATAGAAGTTTTAAAATCAAAAATCCACAGAGCGAAAATCACACAGGCAGAATTGCACTATGTAGGAAGCATTACCATTGATGAAACGTTGATGGATGCGGCTAATCTAATTGCTGGTGAAAAAGTGCAAGTCGTAAACGTTAACAATGGTGAGCGCCTTGAAACATACGTGATCAAAGGCGAGCGGAATTCCGGTGTGGTTTGTCTCAACGGTCCTGCTGCACGCAAGGCGCAAGTAGGCGATATTGTCATCATTGTTTCCTACGCCTCCATGGATTTTGAAGAAGCGAAGACTTTTAAGCCAAGCATTGTTTTCCCTACGCCGGAAAATAAATTATCTTAACTTGACGCCCTTTCGAACCAAAAGAAAGATTCGTGTCGTCAACTATCAAGAACCTTTTACAGTACCTCGTCATCTTGTTGGTCACAGCAGGTCTGATTTGGTTTTCACTGCGTGGTCTCACAGTTTCAAACGGTGAAGACAAATTTGATTTCCTGTTAAAAACATGGAATGCCGCTGACAAAGGATGGCTTGTGTTTATGGCCGTGGTCGTAATGATCAGTCACATTATCCGTGCGGAGCGCTGGCGAATGTTGATCGAGCCCGTAGCGCCAAAACCAAAAATAGGTTACAGTTTCCTTTCACTGATGGTGGGTTACATTGTTAATCTTGTTATTCCCAGAGGAGGAGAAGTTTCTCGCTGTTACAATCTCTACCGTCTTGACAAAACTCCTGTTGAAATTTCATTCGGCACCGTGGTTGTTGAGCGACTCGTTGATGTTGTCTGCCTACTTACGTTGATTGTCATTTCCTTCGTTGTTGAATATGATAAGTTGATGGGCTTTATCGAGACACTTCCGATCGGAGCGTCAGATGGATCATCGAGGCTTAAGACATTGTCAATCGTTGCTGCAGTGGGGATTATTATTCTAATCGCGATCATAATCTTGTTTACAAAAAATAAGAAGCTCAACGCATGGGCGAAAAAAACATGGATGGGTTTTCGTGAAGGACTTTTATCAATTTTTAAGCTTAAGCGAAAGGGATTATTCATTGTATACTCAGTGGCAATTTGGTTCTTGTATTTTATCATGAGCTATGCCGTTATTCAGGCGTTCCCTGAGACAAAGTTTTTAGGAATCTCGGCTGTGCTAAGTTTGTTTGCAATCGGCTCCATTGCTATGGCGGCTCCATTGCCAGGCGGCACCGGATCTTATCACGTGCTTGTTCCTCAAGGACTAGTGTTTTTGTATCATGTGCAAATGCCCGATGCGGTGGCCTTCACGTTTATTTTTCATGGCTGGCAGACAGCGATTATGATTATAGGCGGAGCAGTGTCTCTCGTGCTCACATCAATCATTGTCAAGAAAAATTCGAAGAAGATATAAACTTAATTTTCACGAAATTCGTCTTCTAGGGAAGTAGCTTGCGAAGTTATGCCTATGCCTTCTAAATGCCGTTTTGGCAGAATTTCAATTTGGCGCAAAGCTTGATATTTAACATCTTACACAAAATTTAGAAACAACAATCAAGAAATATGGGTGCTTTAATCATTGGTCTTTTTTTCATGGCAATCGGTTGGATGGTGAGCTCGCGACTGAAAAGTAAGTTTCGTGAGTATTCGCAAATTCATCTTACCCGTGATCTAACAGGCGCTGAAATCGCAAGACTTATGCTCGCGGATAATGGCATCAGTGACGTGCAGGTAGTGAGTGTAGAAGGACAATTGACCGATCATTACAATCCAGCAAGCAAGACTGTGAACTTGAGCCAGGAAGTTTACCACGGAAGAAATGCGGCATCAGCTGCGGTTGCCGCCCACGAATGTGGTCACGCGGTCCAGCATGCTCGCGCATATGCGATGTTAGAGTTCAGATCTGCAATGGTACCGATTCAAAACATCAGCGCGAAGGTTATCAATTTCCTTTTCATGATTATGATGTTCGGAGCATTCTTCGTTCAAGGTTTGATTCCCTGGAGCACGGCATTGCTTATCATCATCGGTTGTTATGGAGTCTTCACACTGTTTGCCTTCGTAACCTTGCCTGTAGAATTTGACGCCAGCAAACGTGCGTTGGCCTGGATTGAATCCCGCGGTATTGTAACGCGTCAGGAACATGACATGGCTAAGGATGCGTTGAAATGGGCAGCGATGACTTATGTAGTGGCTGCGATCGGTGCATTAACAACATTGTTCTACTATGTGATGATGTTCCTCGGAAGCCGTGACGAATAAAATATTCTGTACATATCGCAATCGTTTTCATAGACACCTTATTTTTGCAAGCCTGAGTGAATAGCTCAGGCTTTCTTTTTTTTCAAACCTTTCACCGCACTGATATGAATTTTGGATTTACTGAAGAACAGCTAGCCGTTCAACAAGCCGCACGTGATTTCGCGCAGACAGAATTGCTACCAGGCGTAATTGAACGTGATACACATCAGAAATTTCCAGCGGAGCAGATCAAAAAGATGGGCGAGCTTGGTTTTATGGGGATGATGGTGGATCCAAAATATAACGGTGGCGGAATGGATTCAGTATCGTACACATTGGCGATGGAGGAAATCTCAAAAATCGATGCATCAGCTTCCGTCTGTATGTCCGTAAACAATTCTCTTGTGTGTTGGGGACTTGAGAAGTTTGGAACAGAAGAACAAAAAGAGAAATACTTAAAACGTCTTGCCACTGGAGAAGTCATTGGGGCATTTTGTTTGTCTGAGCCGGAAGCCGGATCTGACGCAACAAGTCAACGCACAACTGCCGAAGACAAAGGCGATCATTACGTTGTAAACGGAACGAAAAATTGGATCACGAATGGAAGCAGCGCCAGTATCTACCTGGTGATTTGCCAAACGGATGTTGAAAAAAGACATAAAGGAATTAACGCGTTGATCGTTGAACGCGGTATGCCGGGCTTTGTGGTTGGTAAGAAGGAAGACAAGATGGGTATTCGCGGCTCGGATACACATTCTCTCATGTTTACGGATGTAAAAGTTCCTAAAATCAATCGCATCGGTGCGGAAGGTTTCGGATTCACATTCGCGATGACAACTTTGAATGGTGGCAGAATTGGAATTGCATCCCAGGCACTCGGTATCGCCTCTGGTGCCTATGAGCTCGCATTAAAATATTCAAAAGAAAGAAAAGCATTTGGAAAAACCCTGTCTGATCATCAGGCGATTCAATTTAAACTCGCCGACATGGCGACAAAGATTGATGCTGCAAGATTGCTTGTTCACCAAGCGGCAACGTTAAAAGATCAGGGAAAAGATTTCGTGAAAGCTGCCGCAATGGCAAAATTGTTTGCCTCACAAATTGCCCAAGAAGTAACAACAGAGGCCGTGCAAATTCATGGTGGCTATGGCTACGTAAAGGAATATCATGTCGAACGTTTGATGCGCGATGCGAAAATCACGCAGATTTATGAAGGCACGACGGAGATTCAGAAGATGGTGATAAGTAGGGAGTTGTTGAGGGTTTAAAATTAAGTTTCGGGTTCAGAGTTTCGAGTTTCGAGTTCCGGGTTTCGGGTTTCGGGTTTCGGGTTTCGAGTTAAAGCCCGATGAGTTTCTGATTCCACTCGTAGATCTTGTCAGAAATCTCGGTGAGCATATCAGGATCTTTTTCAAGAACATTTCCAATCACAATCATATCCGCGCCTGCGGTAAGGGCATTCATCGCTTTCGCAGATGTGTTGATTCCTCCTCCTATAATGAGCGGAATATCAATCGACCTTTTCACTGATGCAATCATCTTCACACTCACCTCGCGCTCCGCACCA
>CBQWHS010000517.1:0-3996 GCA_967728665.1 uncultured Chryseosolibacter sp.
CAGTAGCATTCTACAAAGATTTTTTCGGGATCTACATTGGGTTGCTATTTTCAGTCTTCGTTCTAGTACTTTGGATCATACTACCCTTAATGATTGCGCTAAAAATATTCTCAAAAAAAGATCTTTAATTTTGAAGACCTCCAGCCAAGGAGTACTCAGAGCCAGGAGGTTTTGTCGATCAAGGCAAAACATAAAGTACAGCGCATCAAATCTTTTTTTTAGAATCGGTGGTAGTGAATCCATATGGCAAGTTGAACGTGCTCATCTGGAAATTCTATCTAAAACGCAATCGCATCCGCGATGCGCATATCATCAGCCACCACTGCATGTATTAATCTCAACTATTCTTTTATCATGATCGTATTTGAAACATTCTTTCCGTTCAATACTTTCATAATGTAGAGACCCGGAGCCCAGGCGCGTCCAATATGATGATCGGTATTCGCTGCAGTTTCGAATTTTTCTACCGGAAAACCGTTGATTGTTGTAATGACCACGTTCACAATTTTGTCTTTTGCACCGGGCACATTTAGAACAAAATCATTTGTGAAAGGATTAGGGTAGCCCACTGGTTTATTTTCACTTACTGAAGAAGTTAATATGGCATTATCGCATGGAACACCAGGAACCAAAGCTGTTTTATAAGTGTATGGTTCGATCCCAATTTCAGTTACAAATCCATTGAAAATTAGAGTTGAGGCAATACCTGTGAGGTCGAAACTCGGTACTCCTGTTCCAAAAGAATAGGTGCCACATTCAGTACCATCAGAACGCCATAGCCGTGAACCTTCATTCAAATTAAAATAAAGAATACCATCGTTGAGATAATATTGAATATTGTCTGACGCAGGCAGTTCTTTGAGAAGAGTTGTCCCTTGCGCTGTGCCGTTCGTCTTCCACAGATTTAAACCTGAGCGCTGATCTGGGCCATACGCAAAAAGGTAAAGTTCATCTCCCGCAGGGACCATCATTTTAACGGCATTCATGTTTGTAACCTTAATAACAGTCATTGCATTGCTCTTATATTTATACAATGACCACGCTTGATCATTACCCATTGCACTTATGTAAAGTGAATCGCGAAAGGCTGCAAAGGTGCTGATATCATATTCGCGTCCATCAGTGAACGTGGGATCGGTTGTATTTAGATCTGTGAGCAGGTGCGTGCTTGAACCTGAGCCTTGAGTTTTCCAGATCTCGTTGCCATGTATGCCATCATTGGCCACAAAGTAATGTGTGTTTTTAATGGTTGCTGAAGGTGACTCCAGCGGAGCCAGGGCTGTTCCTGATCTTATGGTTGCGTATCGAAGAGTGCCGGTGGAGGTTCCGTTAGATCGCCAGAGTTCTTCTCCATTAGTCGCAGTCGTTACCCGGAATATCAAATTCGTTCCGAGTGCTTTCAATTCCCTGAGGGTGCCGATAGTTTTCAATAACCTGAGTTCATTCGAAGTACCATCGATCCTCCACAATTCACCCCTTGGGTTTGTAAAAAAGATATCTTCATTTACAGCTGTAAGAAATTCCGCTGGAGGTGCTCCGTAGTCGGCCCATTGAAAATATCCATAGGGAGGAAGATAGCCTTCCGAAACTTTATAAATTTCCAAGTGATACACCCCGGAACCGTAAATGAAATTACTAGTTGCAACGATCTCTAATGCCTCAGCCTCGAAACCAACGAGACTTCTGGTTCCCGCTTCTGTTCCATCTGTGATGTAGATATCGTGAGAACCGTAAAACTGATACTGAGCAAGAAAAGCTATTTTTCCCTTAAAGGGAATAAAGTTGTGCGGAGTGCTGGATTGATTTGCAAAAAATGGATCTGCATAATAAAGTATGTCTGTGCCCTCTGAATATCCATTGGACCTGAAGAGCGTTATGCTTTCCCAGCCATCTGTGCCGTTGAAGTACAAATGACTTCCGTAAGCCGGGCTCTGCATTACAACAAGTTCCGGATAATATGGTGTTTCGGGATTATTGTGGAGTTCCTGAACCAGCTCAGGTTCCGCTAATGAGGCTGTCAGATTGGTCTTAAAAAGTGAATAATCGTAAACGTTGGCTTCTTCCTGAGGATATTGACTATTAAAAAAGAAAACCATTCCATTCATTTGCGTGAAAAGAGGTCGTGGTTGAACATGATCAGGGCCTGCGGCCAAATAATGTGCAATAGTGCCCGATGCCGTACCGTTACTCGTCCAGATGTAATACTCATTACCTTTGTAAGCAGTATAAAAAAGCAAACCAGAAATATTTTTAAAGTTAGCCATTCGAAATGATGAAGATGATTCACCATGACTTCCGGCATAACCTGGTGTCATGTCTTTTACCAGGACAGTACTAGCTGCAGTCCCTGAAGATTTCCAGAGTTCATGCCCATATACTCCATCGTTGGCAGTAAAGAATAAAACCGAATTCACCGCGGTCATATTTTCAATACCTGAAGACGATGTGCCAGGGCGAACGTCTTTAACAATCACAGTACCTTCAGCAGTGCCATTGCTCTTGTAAAGTTCACGACCCGTAGCACCCTCTGTGGCAGTAAAATATACAACGCCATTTACATTCACGATTTGCTGTGGGCCACTACCAATTTTGTAGGCCGTCTTGATATCTTTTACCAGCACTGTACCGGCTGCCGTGCCGTCACTCTTCCAAAGCTCATAACCGTGAGATCCATCACTTGCAGAAAAATACACGATGCCATTTACGTTCGTCAGGTATACGGGATTACTACCGGTGACTTTTGTGAAAATATCCTTTACCAGGACGGTTCCAGCCGAGGACCCGTTTGATTTCCAAAGCTCCCTTCCGTAAACGTTATTGGTGGCGGTGAAGTATAGAAGATTATTCACCATTATTAATTTCTGTGGAGCACCACTGCCCGAGCCTGACCAAATATCTTTTACCATTACAGTCCCTCCTGGAGTTCCATTACTCTTCCATAATTCTTCTCCATGGCTTCCGTCATCAGCAGAAAAATAAATCGTACTTCCCACCATCACCAGCTGATCAATGTGAGCGAACGATCGGAGCTTCGATGCCACTTCCTCTCCACTTGAGTTGAAATAATTTACCCATAGATGTTGTTGCTCACTTACGTAGTACACTTTACCAAGTGCATCGCGAAGGTTGGAGAACTCATTGTATGTGGTTTCCGAGGAGGTATTGATGTCCATAAGCAATTCCGCCTGTGCTGATGCCGTAATGGAAATCATTGAAAATAAAAAACAAAAAGCGCTCATACGGAATAAACCAATCAACATTGTTGATTCGCTTATTCCCGGAAGGGGTAGTAAATTTCTCATAAAGCATGGATTGATTACTGATATGGATTAGCATTCAGTAAGGCAAAAAATCGATGCCATGAATTACACCAACAGACACTATTGTTGGTGACTACTTATATGGAGAATTTAGAACATGTAAACGCATATAAGCAGCAGCGTTTATTAATTCTGTGTTTCAACAGAACAATCAAAGACAATAACCAGATTAAGAAAATGCAATGTTTATACTCTCCACAATAACCGACTAGCCAATCCTTTCGACATCCACCTTCACGGAAAGTTTTTGCCGACCGGAGCTGAATACAATGCCTTTGATTGGAGCTACGTCATGGTAGTCGCGGTGAAAGGTTAGCATGTTCATCTTTTTCATACGAATTATACTGTCTATGAAAATCCGCTAGTTCAAGAGCGGAATCCCGTTGCCTTACACTTGGACTTCAATGCCTTATCAAGCAATAGGCAGTGCTATCAACGGATGTTGAAAAAATCAGAATAACCTAATAGTGCTTACTTCGTATTGTAACATTTCGACTGGTGCACCGACTTGTTAAAGCAGGTTACTTGAAGTCTATGAAAGCAGTTATGTGTACAGCGTATGGTCCCCCTGAAGTGCTCAGATTGGTCGAAGTTGAAAAGCCTTCACCAAAAGTGAATGAGGTATTGATCAGGGTATGCGCGTCTACAGTAACGTTTGGTGATTGTGAAATCCGCA
>CBQWHS010000518.1:0-3994 GCA_967728665.1 uncultured Chryseosolibacter sp.
CTGGTGCCAACAACAATTTTGGCAATGCAACATTATCGCACATTCCGCGATCGACTTGAAAATTTTCCCATTCGCGTTGACTATGTTTCACGGTTTAAGACTGATAAAGAGATCAAGGAAATCTTACAAGAGGTAAAAACCGGGGAGATCAACATTCTTATTGGTACCCACCGCATCGTCAGCAAAGATGTTGAGTTCAAAAATCTTGGCCTGTTGGTTATTGATGAAGAACAAAAGTTTGGAGTGAAAACGAAAGACCGGTTGAAAGAATTGAAAGTTAATGTTGATGTGCTCACATTAACGGCAACTCCAATTCCACGGACACTGCATTTTTCATTGATGGGCGCGCGCGACCTGAGCATTATTTCCACACCTCCTCCAAATCGCCAGCCTGTAACAACGGAGCTCCACACGTTCAATGAAGAAATTATTCGTGACGCCGTCAGTCATGAGTTGAGAAGAGGGGGACAAGTTTTCTTTGTGCATAATCGCGTCAGCGATATTGAAAGCATTGCCAACACTGTCTACAAACTTGTTCCGGATGCAAGGATTGGAATTGCTCACGGGCAAATGGAAGGAGACAAACTTGAAAAGGTGATGATGCGTTTCATCGAAGGAGAATACGACGTTCTCGTTTCCACGAACATCATTGAATCCGGGCTCGACATTCCAAATGCTAACACAATTATCATTAATCAGGCACATATGTTTGGCCTCTCCGATCTCCATCAAATGCGTGGACGGGTCGGACGATCAAATAAAAAAGCCTTTTGTTATTTGCTCACACCGCCGGCATCGTTGTTGACTTCAGATTCGCGAAAGCGTCTTGCTGCTCTGGAAGAATTTTCTGAATTGGGAGACGGATTCAAAGTGGCAATGCGTGACCTTGACATTCGTGGTGCCGGAAATTTGCTTGGCGCGGAACAAACCGGATTTATCAACGATCTCGGTTTTGAAACGTATCACAAAATTCTCGATGACGCGATTCAGGAATTAAAGGAGACTGACTTTAAAGATTTATTCGCCGCAGAACTTGCAGAAAAAGCTAAGCTTATCGTTCAGGATTGTGTGATTGAAACTGACCTGGAAATTTTAATTCCGGAAACCTACGTTAACAATACAAGTGAACGTCTTCAACTGTATTCGCGCCTGGATAACATCAAGAATGAAGACCAACTTTCGAAGTTTACCAACGAGATAAAAGATCGCTTCGGTCCATTCCCGACTTCTGTCGATGAGTTATTCAATACCGTTCGGCTTCGCTGGCTGGCTGAACAACTTGGATTTGAAAAGTTGAGTTTGAAGAATGAAAAGCTTCGGGCTTATTTCATTTCAAACAAAGACGATTATTTCAACTCAGACACTTTCGGAAAAATTCTATCATTCGTGCAACAGCATTCCCGACAATGCAAAGTGAGAGACAGTGCAGGGAAGGCAATGCTCCTGGTTGACAACATCAAAACAGTTGACGATGCCATTGAGCTACTGGGAAAAATGAACGGTCAGGCTGTTAAGTCGCCCAATGAGATTTTTTCCAAGTAAGGATCCAATCCGATCGCTTTGTCGAAAGCGTTTATCATCAGAACCTTCTGATGCTTTGGAGAATAGAATACCTCAATAAAAAAATGGCTGGCGTGGTAGAGAAACACTTTACATTCGCCCAAAGTACGCTGACCTAAATAGCTTCCATTGAACGTGATGATGTCACATTTCTTTTCGAATGGCATGATCCGAAAATCCTGCAGGGTATACATAGCTAGGTAATTTGTGTTGATGAATACCACAAAACATGCCGAAGGTAATTTGTCGCCTGATTGGTAAAATTTTAAGGTTTTTTTGTGAAGAATGACTGTCAATTATCCCAGATTTGGAAGACTCTGTCCCAACACAATACTTTTCCAAAGAAGTCGTTTATGTTTTGACAACGGAGTGATTACTGTTCTATTAAAGATTCAGTAATTAAAAGCGACTGCTTGGAAAACACTTATTTATCTCCTTATATTAGCATTTAGTTTAAATCAAAAATTACATGAAGTATTCTTTCAGAGCTCTATTGTTTGTCATTGGCGGGTCAGTAGCTCTTTCAGCCTGCTCATTACTTGGCGGTAAAGGCGGTAAACCCAACGCTCAAAACCCTGGTCAGCTAAGTACTGCAACAGGTTTGGCCTACAATGATGAAGACGCGGGTGGATTTATGGTGAACAAGTTTGAAGGTCAGCCGGATGCGCCGAACATGATTTTCATTGAAGGTGGTCGTGCCGTGATGGGCTCTTTTGAAGAAGATGTTATGTCTTACAGAGACAATCTTGAGAGAACGGTTTCTGTTGCGTCTTTTTATATGGACGAAACCGAAATTGCGAACATCCACTGGTTAGAATACACTCACTACTTAGCAAAAGATTCTTCACAGGAAGCGTATCAAGCTGCTCTTCCTGACACTATGGTTTGGGTTGGCAAGCTTGCCTTCAACGATCCATATGTTGAACATTATTTCAGATATCCCGGCTTCCGCTATTTCCCAGTTGTTGGAATTACCTGGAACCAGGCAAACAAATATTCTGTGTGGAGAACGCGCGCTGTAAACATTAAACTTGCGCAAGACGCTGGCGAAGAATATGCTGAAAGCGATGGCCGTATTCCTTTGGAATCTGGTATCGTTGTTCCTTCTTACAGACTTCCAACAGAAGCTGAGTGGGAATATGCAGCACAAGCCTTGATTGGAACTCAGTGGTTGGAAGAAATGCAAACGCATCAGCGCATTTACCCTTGGGATGGTCATGCAGTTCGTAATCCATATGGAAAACAGATGGGTTATATGCTCGCGAACTTTAAGAGAGGTCGTGGTGACTATGCTGGTATCGCAGGTCGTTTGAACGATGGTGCATTGATCACGTCATATATATATGAGTTCCCTCCAAATGATTACGGATTGTATAATATGGCGGGCAACGTGAGTGAGTGGGTGATGGATGTTTATCGTCCAATGTCATATCAGGATTTTGATGATTTGAACCCAATCCGTAGAGATGGTTTCCTGGATGATTCAAAGAATTACAACAACGCGGACAAGAGCCCAGAAGCTTTCACGTCATTGATCACAGATCGCGCTCGTGTTTACAAAGGCGGTTCATGGAAAGACGTTGCATATTGGATGTCTCCTGGTACACGCAGATATTTGGATCAGGATTCTGCAACTGCAACGGTGGGCTTCCGCTGTGCAATGATCCGCGCAGGTTCGAATTATTGAAAAATATTAGTTTCCTAAATACAAGACCCCGCCTTCGCGGGGTTTTTTGTTTTCGTGACATGGCCTATTGAGTCGCGGCAATGCAGGCAATGCTCAATGACGTAGAACCAGCATCAACGATGGCTTTTCCGCAGGCTTCAAGGGTTGCGCCCGTGGTAACAACATCATCAACAAGAAGTATCCGTCTATTAAAAATTCTTTCTTGTTTCACTACTTCGAAAACTTCTCCCACGTTTTGCCACCTGTCCAGTCGCGATTTGCGTGTTTGGGTTTCTGTGGGAATCAATCGTTTCAATGCTTCGTCCGAACACTCTATTGACAGAATTTCAGCTATCCCTTTACCAAATTCTTCGCTTTGATTATAGCCACGTTTTCGCTTTTTGGAACTGTGAAGTGGAACAGGGATTACGATATCAAATTTTTTGCCGTGCGTGAGCAAAAGATCAACTCCATAAATCCGACCCAAGGCATGGCCGATCTCCGGTTGATTCTTGTATTTCAATGCGTGCAGCAAATGCTGGATTCGACTACTCTTCACGAATTTGTAAAGTGCCATAACAGATTCAACAGGAAGACGGCCTTTAAACTTGTTGAAGAACGGATTTTCCGTTTCCAGATGATAATTCGTTTTCGGCAATTCAAGAAGGCAACCCGTGCAGATCATTCGCTCTCCTTTCGCCAATCCGTTTTCGCACGCGCGACAATAGTTTGGATAAAACAGCGAAGCGAAGTCCGCTAGAATTTCTT
>CBQWHS010000519.1:0-3992 GCA_967728665.1 uncultured Chryseosolibacter sp.
CGCAATTTTTGACAAGAAATCACCACAGCAAGTTTTTCTGGCCATGCAAGGGGCCACTCCCGATGATCAACTGAAATTTTATATTAAAAAGTTCTTTCGAATGTGGTCCGCCAATCAGTGGAAGCGGGAGAGACTTGCCCCTTCGTTTCACCTGGACGATTTGAATGTGGATCCAAGATCCTGGTGCAGATTCCCCATTCTTTCATCAGGGTTTACCGAAGAACTTGAGCAATTGTAATAATTAGGAAACAGAGCCGTTGTAAAGGCGTTAAGCTTATTGTTTTAAGATTATTTCCCTTTCTCGTTTCTGCATTATCCTATTATCTTTGCCGTTATGGCCATTTTTGATTTCATCATTTGGAACGGTAGTCCTGAGATTTTTTCAGTCGGATCGTTCGCTCTTCGCTGGTATGGATTGTTTTTCGCGCTGGGTTTTCTGATAAGCCAGCAGATCCTTTATTTCATGTACAAGAAGGAAGGGAAACCCGAAAGAGACGTTGAAACATTAACAATCTACATGGTCGTGGCTACGATCATTGGAGCTCGATTAGGTCATGTAATATTTTATCAACCTGAAATTCTATGGGAAGATCCACTGGGAGTGTTTTTGCCATTTGAATTCAGTCCTTTTCGGTTTACAGGTTTGCAGGGCTTAGCCAGCCATGGTGGTGCCATTGGTATTCTATTCGCCTTGTGGCTCTACAGTCGCAAGCGCAAGCCAGGCCAAAGTTATTTTCAAGTGCTTGATCGCATTGTGATTCTAGTTGCATTGACAGGTGCGTTGATCAGGTTCGGAAATTATTTCAACTCCGAAATTATCGGCAAACCAACGGATAGTGCCGTTGGGGTTGTCTTTGTTAATCGACTTACGGAAGCTATCAAAGACAACCAGGATAAGGACAAGAAAATAATCGAATCAGTGATATACCATCAAAATGATTCGCTTCCAAAGGGACCTAACGGCAGAATTCCGATTTCGATGTATGTGTTTTTTAAACAAGGTGTTTCGCAATCGGAAGCTGAGGAGATAATGAATTACAGTGAACGAATTGCCTACCGCCTTGATGAATATTTCGATACATCAAATCAATTTTCGCATGACATTGCTGTGCAAAAAGACGGAACACTTGCTGCCCGTTTAAATCTCGTCGGTATTTCGCGACATCCTGCACAATTATATGAATCGATTTCTTGTGTCATTTTATTTCTAGCGTTGTTATTGGTTTGGTATAAGTACCAAGTCACCTTGCCTGCCGGCAGACTATTTGGAATATTTTTGATTGTGTGTTTTGGCCTTCGCTTTTTATATGAATATCTCAAGGAACCGCAAGAAGCGTTTGAGAATGATTTGGTATTGTACATGGGCCAGATTTTAAGTATACCATTGGTGATTGCGGGAATTTTTGTCTTAATGTATTCCTACAGCGAAAAAGCGAAAAGTCAATCTCCACTTTAGAAGCATTAAACCCCGGTGACTGGCGTGAGTCTTACCAAGAAGGATGTTGGCGTTAATTCTCTCATTAAGTATTTTCTTTCAGGATGCAGATTCCGTTAAGCAATCCGAAAGAATTGTTAGCGCCGACACTGTTCGTGGAAAATTCAAAAGTCCTCCAATTGATACGGCTGGGCATTTTGTTGAAGTCAATAGAGTCTTCATCATCGGCAACAGAATTACCAGAGATCAGATTATCAATCGCGAACTCTCCTTGAAGCCGGGAGACATAATTTACACCGGCGATTTGCCTGGCGTCCTGGATCTGGACCGAAAAAAATTAATCAACCTTCGATTGTTTAATAAAGTTGAGATCAGAACACTGCAACTTGATCAAAAGAAAATAGACCTGCTTGTTGATTTAAACGAACGATGGTACACGTTCCCTTCTCCTGTATTTGAACTGTCCGACAGAAATTTTAATGAGTGGTGGCAAAACTATAATCATAGCTGGAAACGAGTCTACTATGGATTGAGATTATACCAGTACAACATGCGTGGCCGCAACGAGACTGTGCGCATAGTTGCGCAGTTTGGATTTGCCCACAAATTCGAATTGTTATATCGCATTCCATATATCGACAAAAAACAAAAACAAGGATTAGCCTTTGAGTTTGGTTATCTTGAAACAAAAAATCTCGCGTTTAAAACTGAAAATCATAAGTATCAATTTCTCAGCTCTCCGGATATTGTTAGGCAGGATAAAATTGGAGCGGTTACTTACTCATATCGCAAGAGCTTTTATCAAACGCACGCGGTGAGATTAGAGTATCGTTATATGAATGTGGCCGACACTATACGATCAGCAAACTCGAACTACATTCAAAGTGAGTCACAACAGCTGCGACAGCAATACACATCTCTGTCGTATCAATTCACATCCGATCACCGTGACTTTTTCGCCTATCCATTAAAAGGATATCAACTTATCGCATCGATAGCAAAACTCGGCATTGGTGCAGGTGATGATGTACACAAATTCGATGTCAACATTTCCTATTCGAAATTTTTTGATCTCAAGAAAAAATTTTACTTATCCAACAACATGATTGGATATTGGAGTACGCCAAAAAATTTAGCGTACACAAACTACGGCGTACTCGGCTTGCGGAAACAATTTGTCAGAGGCTATGAAGTTTATGTGATCGAAGGGCCTTATTATGTTGTGAACAAAACAACATTCAAAAAATTACTTTTCTCAAAAGTTTATAGATGGGAAGATATGCCGATCGAACAATTCCGACATATTCCGTTATCCATCTACTTCAAAACATACGCGGACGTTGGTTATGTCCGAAATTACCAGGACTATCGAGACGCCGGAAGAAATACTCTTTTATCTGACAAATTAATTTCTGGCGCGGGTTTCGGGTTTGATGTTATTGGATCATACGATCTGGTATTTCGCTTTGAATACACATGGAATTCAATTGGTCAGCGAGGATTCTTCTTCCACATCAAGCGCGAATTCTAATCGCGATATTTCCATTTTTTCTTGTTGCCCTTTTTATCGTACTGAAACCACTCTCCTATCCGCTTACCATCTTCGAATTTTCCTGAGTAGGTTAGCCTTCCGTCTTCATCAAAAAATTTCCATTCTCCGGATTCTTTTCCAGCCGAGTACGAACCTTGCTGCAGGGCTAATCCTTTTTCATTATTCATTAAAAATTCTCCCTCAGGAAGACCATTTGAATAAGAAACAACTTGCTGAAGAACTCCTGAGGGATAGTAATGACACCATTTGCCGGCGTACATATTGTTTTCGTAAACACCTTTTTTGTCCAGCTTGCCGTTGTCGAAATAATAGGCAGCCGAATCCACCAGAACACCATCGCTCCAGTTTTCCTGGCCCTGAAGCACTCCATTCGGATAGTAATAAGTGACTTTTCCATTTAAGTCACCATTTCTATACATCTCAATCGCCATAAGTTTACCCGAAGGATAGTAATGTTTCCATTCACCCTCCTTTTTTTCGCCTACAAGTTCGCCAACACTGGTTGAATTGAGACGGCCCTGTCCATTCGTAGAATGAAACACCACCAAGGCAAACAATATTTGAACAAGAATTCTCATGAAATTTTAAATCCTATTAATCTGAAAACACGCTCTATCCTAATCGTCTGTTTTATTTCTCTTCAACAATCATTTTGCCAAAGTACCAACTCATTGATCGGCTCGCGGCAAATGGGACTTGGCTACGCCAGCGCCTGTCTCTCCGATGAGTGGGCAATTTTCAATAACCCCGCTGGATTAGCGAAAGTTAAACAAACTACTGCCGGATTTTCTTACGACGCAATGCCGACATTCAAAGCCTTTAACAGGATGGCTGCACTAATAACGGTTCCATCTCCTGCATTCACCACGGCCGTTGGCGCTTTTCGATTTGGCGATGCTCTTTACAACGAACAATTCCTCTCTGCTGGTATAGCAAACAAGCTAGGGCTAGCATCTCTGGGACTCCGTTTTAATTACATCCAATATCACGCTGAAGGATTTGGAA
>CBQWHS010000520.1:0-3992 GCA_967728665.1 uncultured Chryseosolibacter sp.
GTCTCCGGGTAAGACACTTGTCCGAATCGCTTACGCAAATCAGTCAACGTTTCGTTAATTACTTTTTGATCAGCTTCAATCTTGTAACCTTTCACCTTGACCTTGTCCGAAAGATCGTAAGTGAAATCTTCCACCATTCCGATCTCATATTCAAACTCAAAATCTTTTTGTGTATCCCAATCAATGGACATGGCTTTGTCTTGATTAGGAAGGGGTTCTCCTAAAATTCTTAAATTATTCTCTTTTATATAATCAGAGATTTTATTTGAAAGGAGATGATTGATTTCATCAACGAGAATTGATTTACCAAACATCTTACGGATCACACCCGAAGGAACTTTACCCTGGCGGAAGCCTTTGATGTTCGCCTTTCTGGCGTAATCCTTTACCTTTTCTTCTACATGAGGTTGATAATCAGGTTCAGATAATTTAATCCGGATTTGACCTTCAGTGCTGTTCTTTTTGTTCAGTGTTATTTCCAAGGCTTAAAACGTTTGATGTTCAGATAAAATTAAGAACCCTCAATACTGCTAAATAATTCCAGTATCGAGGGTTCGTTGTCCGGATGGAGGGACTCGAACCCCCACGCCTTGCGGCACCAGATCCTAAGTCTGGCACGGCTACCAATTACGCCACATCCGGCTAATTGCAGCTTCAAACCCCTTTGGCGGTGTGTGGTTCGCCAAAAAGGAGCGCAAATTTATAAGAATTTTGGAATAAAGAATAGCTTCTCCGTGTTTAGTATTTGAAAGTTTTAAAAGCTTAAAACATTCTTTTTGCTGAAATTGAGGGGTGATTTAAACTCTTTTACAATCAATGATGGTTATCGATGCCGAGCAGGAGAAAAAAGAAATAATTAACCGCTACCGAAGATTGTTAAGAAAGGCGAAGCCCATTCTAAAAGATGGTGACGCAAAGCTGATAAAAAAAGCATTTACACTTTCGCTGGAAGCTCATAAAGACATGAGACGGAAATCCGGCGAGCCCTTCATCTTCCATCCGCTAGCTGTCGCTGAAATTTGTACCGAAGAAATAGGTCTGGGAACAACTTCAATTGTTGCCGCTTTAATGCATGATGTGGTGGAAGACACCGACATGGAACTGGTGGATATTGAGCGGATCTTCGGTAAAAAAATTTCGAAAATTATTGATGGTCTTACGAAGATTCGCGGAGTCTTTGAATATGGAACTTCACAGCAAGCGGAGAATTTTCGAAAAATGCTGTTCACACTCTCCGAAGACGTGAGAGTGATTTTGATCAAACTGGCGGATCGTCTTCACAATATGCGGACGCTCGACAGCATGCCGCGTAACAAACAGCTAAAGGTTGCATCCGAAACAATTTACCTGTATGCGCCCCTTGCACATCGGCTAGGATTAAATGCAATCAAGACTGAACTTGAAGATCTTTACCTGAGATTTACAGACAGGCCAATATATGACTCAATCGTTCAGAAAATTGACGCAACACGAGCAGTAAGAACGAAATTCATTAAACAATTCATGACTCCAATCGATGAAGAATTAGAGAAATGGAAAATTAAATATGAAATAAAAGGCCGTCCAAAATCAATTCACTCCATTTGGAATAAAATGCGTAAGCAAAATATTCCCTTTGAAGAAGTGTTTGACTTGTTTGCTATTCGCATTATTCTCGATACTCCGGTCGAACAGGAAAAAGCGATGTGCTGGCAGGTTTACTCAATTGTTACAGACTATTACACACCAAATCCGGATCGATTGCGGGATTGGATCAGCACGCCAAAAGCAAACGGATATGAGTCGCTGCACACCACAGTGATGGCAAAAAATGGTCAGTGGGTAGAGGTGCAGATACGGACAAAGCGGATGGATGAAATCGCAGAGAAAGGTTATGCCGCACATTGGAAATATAAAGACAGCAATACCACGGCGGAGTCGAATCTTGAAAAGTGGCTCGCGCGCGTGAGAGATTTGCTGGAACAAAACAACCATTCTGCACTTGACTTCGTTGATGATTTCCGCGGAAACCTTTTCAGTGATGAAGTATTTGTTTTTACGCCGAAAGGTGAACTGAAAACTCTTCCCTACGGAGCAACGGCTCTTGACTTTGCATTCGAAATCCATACTCAGGTTGGATCAAAATGCATTGGCGCGAAAGTCAACAACAAATTGGTTCCCATTAATTACGTTTTGAAAAATGGAGACCAAATAGAAATCCTGACATCGCAAAAACAACGACCACACGAAGACTGGCTGAGGTTCGTTGTCAGTTCAAAAGCAAAATCGAGAATAAAAGAAGAGTTAAAAGAAGACAAGAAAAAATCTGCTGAAGAAGGAAAAGAAATTGTCCTTCGAAAAATACGGCAGTTAAAAGAAGATCCAAGTCAGCAATTGCTCGAGCAGATGCGCGACTATTTCAAGGCGGCAACTCATTTTGATCTTTATTTCAGAGTGGGCGCTGGATTTATCACCACGGCTGATATTAAGAGGTTTTTGGAAAACAAACCAGTCTCTCCGATTAGATCCAAGCCTAACCTGCAGGTAGCCGATGCAAAAGTTATTGAGCAGGAAATCACCAAAGCAAAAGGCCGATATGAAGACATTCTGCTTGTGGGTGAAGATATGGACTTGGTTGATTATAAACTCGCCAAATGTTGTACGCCGATTCCGGGAGATGATGTTTTCGGTTTTGTAACTGTAAATGAGGGAATAAAAATTCACCGCACTAATTGTCCAAATGCTCCAGAGTTGTTGAGTCACCATGGCAATCGCGTTGTAAAGGCCAAATGGACATCACAACACGAAGTGGCTTTCCTTACGGGATTAAAAATACGAGGCACCGACCGTGTTGGTTTAATAAATGATGTTTCAAAAATTATTTCTGAAGAACTGAAGGTGAACATGAGCTCCATGTCCATCCACACTGATTCGGGAATTTTTGATGGTGAGATTATGCTCTATGTAAATGACACAAGACATTTAGAACAACTTATTGCCAAATTGGAAAAAGTAGAAGGTGTAGTTAAAGTCAGCCGCTTTGATTCAAAAGAATAGTTGATTTTTGAAACGATATTCGGAATGTTATCTTTGGCCCCTCATCGATTTAATAAGCGATCTGATCAATATCCGACATGGCGTTAAATCCGAAAGTTTACGAAGAAGTAAAAAAAATATTCACAGCCTACCTGGAGAATAAAGAATTACGTAAAACGCCGGAACGATATGCCATCCTGGAGGAAATTTATTCACGCGAAGGGCACTTTGATGTAGAATCTCTTTACATCAGCATGAAGAATAAAAATTATCGCGTCAGCCGTGCAACAGTTTATAACACATTGGATTTGCTGGTAGAATGCGATCTTGTGAGCAAGCACCAGTTCGGAAAGAATCTCGCACAATACGAAAAGTCTTATGGCTATAAGCAACACGATCATCTGATTTGCACGGATTGTCATCGCGTTGTTGAGTTTTGCGACCCACGTGTTCAGAATATTCAAAATACGGTCGAGGAAATTTTAAATTTTAATGTAGTGCATCATTCTCTTATTCTATATGCGTCGTGCACTAAGCAAAATTGTGAATACAGAAATTCGTAGTTTTACCACGCCTAACTGATACCATGACCTTCGAGAAAGAAATTAAAGACAACGCCCTGATCATTCGTCTTGCAGGAGATCTGATTGGCGAAGACAACGGTGTTAATATTTTACAAATCGTCACCGACTCAATCCATCAACAGGTGCTCATTTGCATCATTGATATTTCACGACTGCGTTATATTAATAGTAGTGGGATTGGTGTATTGATTACGATCCTTACAAAATTCAGAAATAAAGGCGGTGAGGTATATTTGATGAAGCCTTCAGAAAATGTCCAAAAACTTTTGGTTATAACAAAGCTCAACGCAATTTTTCAAATCGTTCAAACTGAGGCTGACGCTTTAAAACTTTCAAAAAAATAATGTCGAAGGTAGATGTTCTATTAGGTCTTCAATGGGGTGACGAAGGCAA
>CBQWHS010000521.1:0-3988 GCA_967728665.1 uncultured Chryseosolibacter sp.
AGTAACGTGTGGCCAACGTCTGCCGCATCAGCGTCCACGTTTCTAATTTCAATAATTTGGTTGATAGGATGGCAGCTTGTACTTCATCCAGTCGGGAATTCACTCCTTCTATTGTTGCTCGATTTTTCTCTTCGAATCCGTAGCTTCGATATTGCTTAACAAAATCTGCAATCGCTGCATTCGAGGTAGTGATTGCGCCTCCGTCTCCCATTGCTCCGAGATTTTTGGTCGGATAAAAACTTGTAGCATTAACAATTCCGAATGAGCCTGTTCGCCGGCCAGACCATCGTGCACCGATAGCCTGTGCGTTGTCTTCAACGATATTCAGATTATTTTTTTCAGCGATTGCACAAATACTTGTCATGTCGCAAGCCTGTCCATACAAATGGACCGGGAGAATAACGCGAGTTCTTGTTGAGATCGCGTCAGTAATTTTTGTGGGGTCAATATTGAGTGTGTCATCCGGCTCTACTGGAACCGGAATTGCGCCAACGCGAGTAATTGCCAACCAAGTCGCCAAATAGGTATGTGCTGGAACAATCACCTCCTCACCCACGCCTATTTTCAAAGCTTTCAATGCGATCGTCAACGCGTCAAGGCCATTTCCAACGCCAAGGGCATAATCGGTTTGACAAAAAGTAGCAAGTGCAGATTCAAAACCCTCAAGTTCTTTGCCCAGAACGAACGAGTTGCTGTCGTAAACCTTCAAAAATGCCTTATTTACATCATCACGAACCAATTGATGCTGGGCATGCAACGATAAAAAGGGAATAGATTTCAATGATTTATTTACCCGTTTACAGACTTACTAAATGCGAACTGCGTTTACTGCAAATGTAGCTAAAGGCAATGTTTTGGATTGTACCGTTTCATTCGCCTTAAAGACTAAAATTTCCCTTATTTTCGGGCTTTTATTTTAAGGCAACGTTAAAGAACTCATGAATTTTCAGAAAATTAATAACATCGGCGGTTGGATCGTTTTTGCCATTGCTTTTATTACTTACTGGCTAACAATGGAACCGACTGCCAGCTATTGGGACTGTGGAGAATTTATAGCCATTTCATACAAACTTGAAGTTTCTCACCCGCCCGGAGCCCCGTTATTCATGTTAATGGGACGAATTTTTTCGTTTCTCTCTTTTGGCGATGTAACGAAAGTTGCATACTGGATAAATTTCAGCAGCGTGCTTGCGGGTGCATTCTCAGTCTTATTCTTGTTTTGGTCGATCACCTTATTCGGCCGCAAGCTGATGAAGATAAATTCCGAAAAAGAAATAACAGATGACAAAATTTGGATTCTGATGGGCGCTGGGCTTGTTGGATCACTTTGTTATACCTTCAGCGACTCGGCGTGGTTTTCCAGTGTTGAAGGCGAAGTATATGCAATGTCTGCGTTCTTCACCGGATTCGTGATCTGGGCGATGCTTAAGTGGGACGTGATCGAGGACGAATCAAAAGCAAACCGATGGTTGATATTGATCTTCTATATGATCGGTCTTTCAATTGGTGTTCACTTGCTGAACCTGGTGACAATTCCTGCGCTCGCGCTGATTTATTATTTCAAGAAATATACTCCGGGAACCTGGGGCGTGGTGTTCACAATGATCATCAGCTTGCTGATCATTTTCTTTGTGAACGAACTTATTATTCCGGGTTTACCAACACTTGCTGGGAATTTTGAATTGTTTTTTGTGAATTCCCTTGGCTTGCCATTTGGATCCGGAGCGATCTTTTTTGGGCTTGTCATGCTTGCCGCATTGATATATGGAATTCGTTACTCACAACGAAGCGAACGACCAATCCTCAACACCGCCTTATTAGCGACTGCTTTTATTTTAATTGGATATTCATCGTATGCGATGATCGTTATCCGTTCCAATTACAATCCTCCTATCAATCAAAATGATCCATCGGATGTTATGAGTTTTGTTCGCTACCTGAAGCGCGAACAATATGGAAGCCGTCCGCTTTTGTATGGGCAATATTTCACAGCAGAAGTCGAGGGAATTGAGGAAGGCGCACCAATCTATGTAAAAGGAAAAACAAAATACGAGTTGTCTGACCGTAAAATGTCTTACAAATACTCTCCGAAAGATCAAACCATACTTCCGCGTATCTGGAGTACAGATCCCGATCATCAACGAGTTTATCGCGACTTACTCGATCTTAAAGAAAATCAACGGCCCACATTTACAGATAATCTTCGGTACATGTTCACGCATCAGATCGGGTGGATGTATGTACGCTATTTCTTTTTCAATTTCGCTGGTCGTGAAAGTGATAACCAAAATGCAAATTGGTTAAGTCCTTCATTGTGGTTTGAAAAATTGCCACCAACACTTGCTGAAAATGAAGGACGAAATAATTTCTTTATGATACCATTTGTGTTGGGATTGGTTGGAATGTTTTATCAATCCGTGAACAACACGAAAAATTTTGCAGTAGTAGCGTTGCTCTTTATCCTTACGGGAGTCGCTCTTGTCATCTATCTTAACTCTCCACCAACGGAACCGCGGGAACGCGACTATATTTATACCGGTTCATATTACGCCTATTGTATCTGGATCGGTTTTGCCGTGATTGGCCTTGCCGATACGTTTTCGAAATACACAAAAAATTTAAAGACAAGCGCAGTTGTTGCTACGCTGATTTGCTTCACAGCACCTGTGCTGATGGCGAAAGACGGATGGGATGACCATAATCGCGCAAAGCGATATTTTTCTGTGGATTCTGCTGTTAACTATTTGCAATCTTGTGCCCCGAACGCAATCTTATTTACCGGTGGCGATAACGATACTTTCCCATTGTGGTATTCGCAGGAAGTGGAAGGTGTGCGTACTGATGTTCGCGTGATCGTGTTGAGCTATTACAACACCGATTGGTATATCAATCAGACGATGCGTCAAACTTATGAGTCGAAACCTTTTCCGTATACATTAACGAGCAAAAATTATCGCCAGGGAGGACCGAATGATTACTTGCCCTATTACAACGCGAAGATCAAGAGTGTTGATCTCAAACAATATTTGGAATTGATCAAGAAGGATCATCAGGGTTTACGCTTATATCCTAGTGCGAACATTGTTCCTACACGGGAGATTACCCTGAATGTTGACGTTGATAAAGTTAGAAGCTTAGGCATCGTTCCAAAGAAACTTGATAGCCTTATCGTTCCAACAATGGTGCTGCGCTTACGCAATGGAGTAAATGCTTTGGAAAAGAAAGATCTGGCATTGCTTGACGTGTTGGCTACAGCTGATTGGGAGCGCCCTCTCTACGTGAACAACACATCACTAGCTCAATTCAACGTTGACTTGAGTCGTTACGTTGTTCAGGAAGGAAATGCTTACCGCATTCTTCCGGTGTATAACCCGGATCCCAATAATGATCTCGTTAACACTGATGTGGCTTATGAGAACATGATGAAGAAATTTAAGTTCAGAGGACTTGATGATCCATCAATTTATTACACTCAGGATTATCGAAGCTTTGTTCAAAACCACCGGAGTAGCTTCAATGCATTGGCGCAAGCGCTGATCGCAGAAGGTGACTCAGCTCGTGCTAGAGAGGTACTGTTATTCAACTTGGCAAAAATGCCTGACAACGTGATCAATTATGATTTTACCACGACTCAAACGGTCGAGTTGTTGCTTGAGGTTGGAGAAAAAGAGAAAGCTATTGAAATCGCAAACCTTCTCAAGAATCGCTACGATCAATTAGCAATATATTATCTCGCTAAACGCGATTACGGACGTGAGCTGCAGATTCCAATATTCCTGCTGGGCCAGTTGCAACGAACATTGTACATGTACGGAGAGACTGAGCTTGCGAAAAAATTCGAGGAAGCTTACGAGAAGTATAACTCCGCTTTTGAAACGCGGAGCGTGCTACGCTCTGAGTTCTGATATGACTTAAGTAAAAAAAAGTCCTTGCGAAATTCACAAGGACTTTTTTTATGAGTGTTATTTTTTAAATCTCAAATTGCAGC
>CBQWHS010000522.1:0-3973 GCA_967728665.1 uncultured Chryseosolibacter sp.
GTTTTTCGATTTTGCTAAAGTCAACTGCTCCACATTTACCGCACCCAGAGTCGCACGCCGATTTTGCCTGGAACGCACGATAAACCATCCGGCCAAGATAGGCCAGGGCTGCCAGAAAGAGAGCTATAATTATGACTTGTTGAATCACACCGGTAAAATTAGCAATCAATCGGATAACACGGTCAACTAAAAATAAATTCAAGATGTCCGATATTGATCGGTTATGAACACTTTCTCGCAAGATCATATCCTAAAAACACCTAAATGCGTGAATTTTCGGCATTTCGGCTTATGGCATTCCAATTGAAAGCGAGGTCGAGTCCCAAACAAATTCCATTCTAATGTTCAAAAATTATTTAAAAACGGCCTGGAGAAATATTACGAGAGAAAAAGGTAGCACTTTGATAAACCTTGCCGGCCTGACTCTCGGCATTACTTGCAGTCTTGTCCTCTTCTTGATGATTCTTCATTTTACAAGCTTTGATAAATTTCAAAGCAACGCTGACAGAATTTATAGAATAGTAAATCAATCGGAAGGTAATAATGGAACTGTTTACCAACAGGGCGTGCCGGCAGTTTTACCCGAGGCATTTCGCGGTGATTTTCCGGAAGCGGAGGAAGTGGTCTTTACGTCGTATCGCGCAAACAGCCTAGTAATAATTCCACAGCGCACTGGAGAATCAAAAAAATTCCAGGAAGAAAGTGGAATCGTATTCACAGAACCCTCCTTTTTCAAAATTTTTGATCGCAAAGTATTGCAAGGCGATGTGTTCAAAGCCCTTGACGATCCGAATGAGGCGATCATTTCCATTTCGCTCGCGAAAAAATATTTCAACAACGAAGATGCAATCGGAGAAGTCATAAAGTTTGACAACAACGAATACAAAATAGCGGCTGTGGTGGAGGACGCTCCTAACAATACAGACTTTCCTTTCAATCTTTTGCTTTCTTATATCACCGTTAAAAAGGAACGCGAAGAACAGGGTTGGCAAAGTATCTGGAGTGATGAACAATGCTACTTCTTGTTGAAAAAAGGTGAAAATATTTCTTCTGTTGAAAGCCGTATGGCTGCCTTTTCGAAAAAGTATTTAGGCGAAGATGATTTCGACAAAACTTTTTTTCACACACAGCCATTGGCAGAACTGCATTTTGATGATCGATATGACACCTATTCTTATAAGACTGTTCCTAGGACAATGATCATCGCTTTTACCGCGATCGCCATTGTGTTGATTGTTACCGCATGTATAAATTTCATTAACCTTGCCACAGCAGAGGCAATAAAACGCTCGAAAGAAGTTGGTGTGAGAAAATCGTTGGGCAGCACGCGCGGCCAGCTCGTTCGTCAGTTTCTTGGCGAAACAACTTTTGTTACTGCGCTCGCAGTCGCTATTTCTCTTGCTTGTGCTCAACTTGCGTTGGGGATTCTCAATCCTTTTTTGGAAATGCATTTGACATTAAATCTTGTTAATAATCCCACCCTTTGGACTTATCTCATTTGCATTTGCGTAGGAGTATCGCTCTTGTCAGGATTATACCCGGCATTTGTAATTTCAAGGTTCAACCCCGCGCTGGTGTTGAAAAATCAGTTGAGCAACAAAAACTCATCAAGCTTTACACTAAGGAGAATACTGGTTGTTGCGCAGTTTTTCATTTCACAATTTCTGATCATGATTACGATCGTTATCATCTATCAGATGAATTATTCCAGGAAGAAAGATCTGGGCTTCACCAAAGAAGCCATTTTGGTTGCCCCCATAGTACAAGAAAATGGTGGCGGCAGCAAAATGAAAACACTTCGTGAAGAAATGTCGCGCATCCCAGGTGTTGAATTAGCAAGTTTGTCTAGTGCTCCGCCCTCATCCGGAAATGTGTCCGGAACAAACTTCAGTGTTGCCGGTGTCGAAGGGGAATTCAGCACGCAGGTAAAACAAGTAGATGGGAATTATATAAAACTGTTTAACCTCGAATTACTGAGTGGAAAAAATCTAGAAGACCTTGACACCGCCACAGGTTTCATTATCAACGAAAAACTTGCGCACGTTGCCGGTTTCACAGACGCCACGGAGATGATCGGGAAAGAACTTAAAATTGGGAAGACCAAACTTCCAGTTCTTGGTCTGGTGAAAGATTTCCATACGGTCTCACTGCGCAAGCCGATAGAGGCGACAGCGCTGTTTAATCGAATTACACGTTACAATACGCTTTCGCTGAAAATTGATATGAGCAAATCGCAGGAAATTATCAGTGAGTTAAAAGAGAAATGGGAAGCTAATTATCCCGATCACTTGTTTGAGTATGAATTCCTGGATGAAAGTATTCAGCATTTTTACGATGGCGAACAACGCATGTCAACATTGCTGGGAGTTTTCACAAGCATTGCCATTTTCATAGGCTGCCTTGGATTGTTTGGTCTTGCTACATTTATGGCGAATCAAAAAACAAAAGAGATAGGCGTTCGAAAGGTCCTTGGCGCTTCTGTTGAAAGTATTATCGTCATGTTCTCGAAAGAATATGTCAAGCTTATTATTATTGGATTTGCATTGTCTGCACCACTTGCGTGGATGGCGATGAATGCGTTTCTTAGTGAGTTCGCGTACAAAATAGAACTTAGCCCGGAAATGTTCTTGCTAGGATTCGTGATCACTCTCGCAATCGCAATGGTGACAGTTGGCTATAAATCATTTAAAGCCGCGATCGTAAATCCGGTGCGGTCACTTCGATACGAATAGCACTTAAAATTTCCTTAATACTTTTCTGCAAAGCCCTTCAGGAGACGCCTGAGGGGTTTTATTTTTTCCGCAACCGATTACAATTCAACACACCTAATGCAAGTCAGAACTTATTAAAATAAAATCCTGTTGATTGCGTTTAATGAACCAACTCCCCTCCTGACAACCAAAACCTCGATATCGCTAAAACATTATGTTACGTGTCTCTCTTGCTGCCCTTGGAATCTATTTCTCAACGCTAGCCAGCTTCGCGCAAAATCTTCCAGATTCATTATACAAAAACAGAAAACTCAAGATTGAAGAAGTCAATTTCGTTTCCAGTTACTACAAACAGAATGGTAATAACTCCGCTGTCACAGGTGGTATCGGAACAGAAAAGCTTACAGATTTTGCTACAACAATTGACGTAAAATTATCAAAGTATGATTGGAAGCACCGGAAGCACACCATTACAGGTGAAATCGGTGTTGACGTTTACACTTCCGCATCCTCAGATAATATTGACCCCTATACAATTTCTTCCGCATCTCGTGGCGACAAACGCATTTATCCTTCGCTTACATATGCCGTCACGAATGAAACAAAGGGTTCAACAGTGAGTGTGAATGGATCCCTATCACAAGAATTCGATTATTTTTCCAAAGGAGCCAACGTTGGGTGGGCAAAACTTTCTAAGGATAGAAATCGTGAATTCAGTGCGAAAGCCCAAATGTTTTTAGACACTTGGACTGTGATCTTGCCAATCGAACTCCGAAGCAGTGCCAGCTTGCGCGGAAACAAACCACGAAATTCTTACAGCACCTCTTTCACGTTCAGTCAGGTAATCAATAAAAGATTACAGATTTTATTGATGGCGGATGTTGCGTATCAGGAAGGACAACTTGCCACTCTTTATCATCGGACATATTTTACTGATAACTCTCATAAAGAAGAACGCCTCCCGGACGATAGATTCAAATTACCCATTGGTATAAGAGCTAACTATTTTGTTGGCGATCAACTTATCATAAGATCTTATTATCGCTACTATAAAGATTCATGGGGATTGGAAGCACACACAGCAGAGATTGAAACGCCTATAAAAATCTCTCCGTTTTTTTCGGTGAGTCCTTTTTATCGTTACTACAACCAAAAAGGTGTGAAATATTTTGCCGGATATGCTCAGCATTCTTTAACCGAACAATATTATACGAGCGATTACGATTTGTCAACGCTAACCAGCAACATGGTTGGCATGGGAA
>CBQWHS010000523.1:0-3943 GCA_967728665.1 uncultured Chryseosolibacter sp.
ACATTGGCGTTACCATGTATGAATCGATTGTGAATGGTTATCCACATTATAATAGTCTGGCCGGACAATTAAATGAATTGAAAGCCCTTCCAAAGCCGATACCGGGCGCCCAATATGACTGGACGCTTTCACTGAATGCTGGACAGGCGTTGATCTTAAAAAAGATATACAATCAGACTTCGGACGCAAACAAGCATCGCGTAGACTCATTAGAGAAAATAGTGTTTGATCAGTTTACAGGTGATATCAAGGATCCAGATATGATTGCGCGTTCTGTTGATTTTGGTAAGTCAATTGCCGAAGCCATTTTTGAATGGTCACTGCAAGATGGCGGTCATCGAGGTTATCTTAATAATTTTGATAAAACATTAACCTGGCCTGTGAAACCTGGTTCATGGGAACCTCCATTGTACGGCCAATCGTTTAGTCATTTTCCATTGCATCCGCACTGGGGAGAAAATAGAACCTTTGTTAAGAGTAATGCGCAGTTAGAAATGCCGCAGATACTTTTATACGCTCAAGAAAAGGAATCAAATTATTGCAAACAGTTTGCAAGCGTATTTGAAAAAAGCAAAACGCTTACACAGGAAGAAAAAGAAACGGCCCTTTGGTGGGGAGATGATCCTGGTGATACGTTCACCCCGCCTGGACACTCGTATTATCTAGGCACGCGAATTCTGAAAAAAGCAAACCCGGAACTGATTGTTTGCGCAGAGACGTTTGCGCGTATCGGAATTTCTGTTGCAGATGCATTCATTAATTGTTGGAAATGGAAATATCATTTTTATTCTGAAAGGCCTTCCAGTTTCATCAGCAAGAATATTGATGATCAATGGCAATCATTCTGGCCTGATCCACCTTTTCCAGCTTTTCCCTCCGGACATGCTACCCAAGCCGCGGCAGTGGCGACAGTGTTAACGGATTTGTTTGGCGAAAAAATGACAATTGTTGATAGCGCTCATGTGGGACGCCCCCGTGATGAGTTGCGGGGAGTCGATTTCAAGGCAAGAACCTTTACTTCATTCTGGCAGATCGCGGAAGAAACTGCAAACTCCAGATTCTACGGAGGAATTCATACACCTCAGGATAACGAAGTTGGGTTGAGCGAAGGTGCAAGGATGGGAAGGAATGTCAATTTGTTGATCTGGAGAAATGATAAGAAGACATATGCAATTTTACCACAATAGAAGTAGAAGGGCGCTCAGATGTAACGGGTGTCGAATACTAATCCCATCATTGTTGATCAGTTGCTATCTCAGCGTCAACGGGCAGGTTGCGTTCAAAGAAGTCACCGCGGAGTCTGGAATTGATCATCAGTTTGTGGTTTATGAGGGAATGTTTGGTGGCGGTGCATGTGTGATCGATTTCAACAACGATGGCTTTGACGATCTCTTTCTTTGTGGGGGCATGAATGAGGACGCGCTATATCTCAACAATAAAAACGGCACATTCAAAAACATATTTAAGCAATCAGGTCTAACATCATCGAGTCGATATGTTACACAAGGAGCCGCTAGCGCTGATGTGAATCGCGATGGTTGGGTAGATCTTTTTATCACCACGATAACTTATAAAGACAGCACAAGGGCAATACCACGAGCGGAAAATTTGCTATTTCTCAACAATGGAAATTCGACATTCACAGACGTTACGGAAAAATACGGATTGACTGAACTCATGTCGTTTAGCACCGGAGCGAGTTTTGGAGATTTTAATGCGGACGGATTTCCGGATCTATACATTGGAAATTATTTTCTTGAATACGAAGGCAAACTAAATTTGATAAACGATGCCACAATTGTTAATTCCAATCAGGCGGCAAAGGGATATCTACTTGAGAATGTAAAAGGAGAATATTTCTCTAACGTTTATGATGACTACGGGTTAAAACATAAAGGTTTTGGATTTGGTGCGGTGTTCACTGATTACGACAACGATCATGACGTAGATCTTCAGGTTAATCATGATTTTGGTTACAAAAACAAACCAAGCGTTTTTCTTAGAAACGAATATCCAGACGAATCTTTTGAGGACATCAGCAAAAACACAAACCTCGATTTGAAGATCAACGCGATGGGTACTGCCGTGGGAGATTATAACAATGATGGGCTGCTGGATTATTATGTAACCAATATTCGCTTCAATCATTTGATGGTGAACCAGGGTCTGGAGAAACCTTTCGTTGATAAGGCGAAAGAACTTGGGATGGGATACGTCTCAATAAGTTGGGGAGCCAACTTTGCAGATTTTGATCACGACACCGATCTGGATTTATTTGTTGCCAATGGTGATCTCAATCCGAATGACGTGCCCATGGCGGATTTTTATTTTGAAAATAATGACGGGCATTTTACAGACGAAGCTCGAAAAGTTGGCCTTAATGACTATGGACTCGGCAGGGGATCTGTAGTCTTTGACATGGACAATGATGGTGATCTCGATATTCTCGTGGTAAATCAAAAGCCTGTGTTAACTTCTCCAGTGACATCGGTGACTCGTCTTTATCGTAATGATTCAGTGGTTGGAAATTGGGTCAAAGTCACGCTGAAAGGTGTTGACGCGGAATCGCATGGATTAGGGTCAAGAGTAGAAGTAGTGATTGGTGGAAAGAAAATGATTCGTGAAATCGATGGTGGATCAAGTCATCTATCGCAAAATTCAATCGTGGCACATTTCGGACTCGGCACAGCCACGGTTATAGACTCAGTTATTGTCCAATGGATTGGAGGCAACAAACAAGTACTGCTGAATCAGAAGGTTAATTCCGTTTTAACCATCATTGAAGTGCCCCAGGAAAAAAAATTTAGTGCGTGGCTTTTTGTTGGCGGACTGATTTCGCTTGTGATGATAGGTATTGTGGTTAATAAACTATGGAAACATCAGCCAAGTAGAATATGAATTAGGAAGACCTTATGTCAGCCTTAGGTCAACAATCTTCGAATAGCTTCTGTGAATTTTGCAAGCTGAATTAAGCTCACCTCTTTTCGATTTGAAGTTGGAAGATGTAATTTTACGATCATTTAAAAACGATTATGTTAACAGAAGAGCAACTAGCAGCACGTAAATTTCCTATCGGCCCATTTCTAGCACCAACGATTGTTAGCGATGAAGAATTGGAAGCATTGATTAGAACAATCGAAGGAGCACCCGTGAGGTATCGCGAGTTTGCAAAAGGCCTTTCCGAAAATGATTTAAAAAAGACTTATCGAGAAGGCAGTTGGAATATTCAACAACTGTTCAATCACGTTGCAGATATGCAATTGTTGCATTTTTTTAGAATGAAGAAGGCAATCACCGAAAGTGACTACAAGGAACTTACACTTGTTAACATAGAAGGGTGGGCAAATACTTATGATGGACGTGAGTCGTCTATCCAGGATTCACTGGTTATGTTCGATGGAATCGCCAGGCGTTTTGCTCAACTCATCCGATCCCTAACACCCGAGCAGCAGTTGATTTCTTATTATCATCCCGTGAGAAAAGCAATGTTGAACCAGAAGCAGGCTATCGCGATGTCCGCTTGGCATGTGAATCATCATTTTGAGCATCTCAAAATAGCGTTGAAGGGTTAGTCGAGACGGAACATTACTGGAGGAGGCTTTAGATGCTGTGAGTAGGACCGATGAATGGCTCTCAATTTTGTTATCATCAAACATTCCTCTTGGATCAAGTGTTGCAAATTGTTTTTGTTGGGTACTGAAAATCGCTTGTTATGAATCAGGTCAAAACAAGTTCATGGTTCAAATCTGATTTCAACGTGCGGACTAATTCGTATTCATTGTAACGTTTCCCTCCAATCGAGACCACCTCATTGCGAGCCATACTGACGCACCACTAGATTACGATCGTAGTTGGCTCTTGATGATCTTTTCTATACGTTTTTCTACCGACAGGCAATCCCTCCGGGATTGGGATGAGTGACGCTCTAAATTGAAGCGCTATT
>CBQWHS010000524.1:0-3934 GCA_967728665.1 uncultured Chryseosolibacter sp.
GAATTCGCGAGCCCTATCTGGAAGATGTCTACAAACTTTTCTTTCGTGCTGATTCGCGGGGGAAAGGCTCCGGTCTTGGATTGTATATAGTGAAGTCCATGGTCGACAAGCTTGGAGGTAAGATAGATGTGCAATCAACGTTTGGCCGTGGAACGACTTTTACCTTGATGCTTCCCAATCTTTAAGAATAAATCATATGAAAATTTATTTCGAGGATACGAAAAATAAAGTTTGGTCAGACGACCATTTGCCATATGTATTTTCAACGTTGAGCTCGATGCCCGAAAATGTTCGCAACGTTGATATCATTTTTGATTCGGAGGCTGACGCCATTGCAACTGTTTTAAAAAGGAAGCAAGGTGTCTACGCCGTATGTGACATCTCAAGTTTGTCAAATCAAATTATAGAGACGCTGTGCGATCGCTATCAAGACAGATTAAAAAAACAATTTGACGATGGATTGACATACAAGGCATTCATTGTAAAGAGTTCATTGCTCTCATCGACTACATGCACTTACATGATGAACATAAACGTTTCATTTCCAGTAAGCATTTTTGATTCTGTTGAGGAAGCCGTAAAGTTCGTTGACAGTCTATGTCCTCATCCAGCCATCAGTATCTAATGATTGACATGTATATAAATCATATTCAAGACTTTGAGGGACCAAAACGATTTAGTCTGGACACGAATCAACAACAAAATTTCGCTGAGTCCGATGATTTCACATTGGATGTCAATGGCCAGATAATTGGTGCACGACTTGCTGTTGACGCTGTCACATCTTACTCAAAGAATGAAGTGATCGGCAGATCAATTTCTATTTTTTACAATGAGGAAGACAATCAAAGGAACCTCTTCAAAGCTGAGTTAGACAAAGCGAAGGCAAAGGATGAAGCTACAAGTTTTGGCCAGCGCTTGAGAAAAAATCAGAACGTGTTTTTCGGTCGCATGGATTTTTACGCTTTCCGAAACGGAGAAGGCAATTTGATTGGTTTTCGCTTAACGGTTGCAGATATAGAACGTCAGAATAGAGCGCTTTGCTCTGTCATGGCTGGGGCACGTTCAAATGCTTTTTCAAAACTGCCAATACCGACACGTAATGGATATATGTTCATTGACTTCAAGGATATTATCCGCTGTGAATCGAATGTTAATTACACAACTTTTCATCTCATCGATGGAACAAAAATAATCGCTTCAAAAACGATTGGTCAATTCGAACCGGTGCTCAACACCGCAAACTTTGTTCGCATTCATAAGTCAGATATTGTTAATCTGGCGCATATAAAATCATATTCAAGAACCGATGGAGGTGTTGTAGTCATGAGCGACAACTGTGAGCTTTCTCTGTCTCGTTCATTTAAGGATGCGTTTATGACAAGACTTAATCTCAATACGATCGAGAAATAATCAATTAAATTATGAGTGTAAATTATTTAATAGGCAATTGCCTGGTGTTGTCAAGTTTTATATTGGTCATCGCCTATATCGCCAAGATATCAATGACGAGTGATCTTAGGAAGCGTTATGAGTTAATGAATAAGTTCGAAATCAAGTCTTTGCGTATTGCCTCATATATTGCGATAATCGGATTGTCGATTGTCTGGATCGTTTCCCGGAATTTTGAGACGACATCCCAAATCGTTGGAAATATTTTTCTCTCGATGGGTTCAGCAACGATTTGCATTGTGGCGCTGCACTATTTTTTTAAAGTCTATTACCCTTCTTTTCTTGAGAAACGCCTTAAAATAATCCGTTACACACCTCGCATTTCGCCAAAGAGTGGAACGAAAATGGAACTATTGCACGAAAGCGAAGAAGACTCGTACCTTGACGAGGACATGCTTCGGGACGAAGAAATGCATTCCATTGACTATGATGTTTGGATTGATAAGGTGACAAATTTCGTCGTCATTGAAAAGTATTATGGCTATCAACATGCAATTGAATGTGCAGATTGTGGTTATCAAACCATGTACATCACAAAAGAGGAAGTAGTTAAACGACCCAGCCCTGCTGAATCTGGTTTATTAATTAAGCACTACATGCAGATATTGCAATCTCAGATTTCACAAAGAAGTTGTATTGCATCAGGCGGCATCTGTTGAAGCTTCACTTTTAAAAAATCAAAATTGAAGCGTTTCGTTCCAGGATGGATAACCTCCCGTCCGGCGGTAATTATTTTCATGTTAATAGTCCTGTCGACTGATGTTTGCAATGGACAATATGTTCAAATTGACATCCTTGAAAATGAATATAGGCTTCACAAAAGCACGGACACAGTTCAAGTGCGGATCTTATTGAATTTGTCAAAAGCCTATGAGTCAATTAGTGTTGCACACGCTTTAGAAGTCGCGACAACAGCCTACCAACTTGCCGAAAGGTTGGGATCCTCCAATCAACAATTTGAATTGCTCCACCAACAATGGAATTACCAAATGAAGACTGGACTGCTGAAGGAATCGTTGTCAACGATGGAGATGTGCATGAAGTTAATGCAATTGAGAGACGACAACAAAGAAGCACTGACAATTGCCCGACTTGGAGTCTCCTGTAATTCACTGGGTCTCCATGTTGAAGCGCTTTCTCATCTGATGAAAGCCATAAACAAATTCAGAGTCTACAACGATCACAAGCATCTGGCTGAGTTTACGTTGACTGCTGGCAGCAGTTGTTTTGCGCTGGGCGAGAAAGATTCTGCATTGCGGCTTTACATGGATGCAATATTGTTGGCGGGTGATGATTCCCTTACGGTAAATGCTGTTTATATCAAACTTGCGGAGTTGTGCCAACATCTTGGACAAAACTCTCAAGCGATTGAATTTTTGAATAAGGCTATCCGATGGGGCGAATCGCATAAACAGTATAGATATGTTTATGCGGCAGTGTACATGTTTGCCAACGTGAATTTAGCGACAGGCAAAGTGCAATTAGCAAAAAGTCAATACTCGCGAGCATTGAACTATTTTCAGAAAGTCGGTGATATGGATTTAGTAGTGGACTGTATGATTGGTTTGGCAAATATTGGAGTTATGCAGGCAGACCCCAATATTGCTTTACCATTCCTCGAAAAAGCGGTGCCGATTGCTTTACACAATAATAAATTTCCACAGATTGTTCGCATCAACTCATGTTTGTCAAGAACGTATAAACAATTTGAAGATCTCTCTCAGGCATCATCATATCAAGCGCTCGCCTGCAGGTACCAGGATAGTGTGAATAGAAATCGGGGCGGCCGTAACATGAAGGCTGTTGGTGAATTGCTCAATCAGAACCGGAGCGAATTCATCAGATACCAACAGCACACAACGCGGATAGGAAGCTTGATTTGGATTGGAATAGCAATAGGAGCATTAATTCTGGCCATTGTAATTTGTTGGAGTTGGTTTGCTAATCGCGCGTTGAAAAATAAGTTGGAGCAAATTACTGCCAACCAAATTAGACTTCGGTTGAGAAAGCGAACATTCGATTTTCAGAATCGCCGACTAGAGACAGATCTTTATAGTTGCAGCGAAGAACTAACTTTTAATTCCATAAATCTCGGCAAGCGCAATCAATTTTTAGATTCCATAAAGACAGACATTGATAAAATAAAACGCGATGCGCCCAGTAATATCCCGCTGCGACTTCATCAGCTTGTCGGAATGATTGGTGACTCAATCGATGGATGGGAGGCTGATTGGAAGAGTTTTGACTATTATTTTGAAAAGGTACATGAAGGATTTTTTGACCACGCGCGCGCAATTGCGCCTGACTTAAGTGACTTTGAGCTCCGCTTGTGCGCGCTCATTAAACTGAATTTTGAGGCAAAAGAAATCTCAACTATGTTGGACATGACCCAGGAGGGCGCGAACGTTGCGAAACACCGGTTACGCAAGAAATTGAATATTGCCATGGATGACAACCTGGTCGCTTTTTTCAATTCGCTATG
>CBQWHS010000525.1:0-3934 GCA_967728665.1 uncultured Chryseosolibacter sp.
CTCAAATCTTCTACGGGCATTCGCTGAATATCTTTTTGAAATTGGATCATGAAGTCAAAACAATACTCCTTTTCTCCAATTTGTTTTTCCATTATGGAAGTCAGATAATTTTGAACTGATGTCTCGGCAACCGGTGTTCTAAAATCGGATTGAGGAATAATTGAATATTTTACTACGTGATCGCCAAATGAATATGGAGAGACGCTCCAGAACTGCGCCTCCAGCAGGCTTCCGAAATTCTTATTTGCGTTGATAAAATTCCGAAGATTTTTTGGATGTGTTAAGAAATAGAAAACAAGCCGGAGCTTTCCTGCCACAAGGGAAGAGATCAGTTCAGCAAACTCTTCAATATTGCGTGTAACAAACACATCGGTACTGATGGTAATAAAGTCGTGTGTTGGGATGACTTTCTCTTCATCGATAATCTTTTTACCAGCAACATCGAGAAGTTTGACGGCCATACCTCTGATGTCTTTAACATTATCATTCGCTGGAGGTGCGTTCTGATTTGAGAATCTCACCCATGCCGAGTAAGTTTTCTCTTGACTAAACACACCAATCCGCAAATTCTCGGGAAGATCTTTTTCGATGATAAATTCAGCCTTTAAAAGTCCCACTTGTTTTGGATGCGCATCTCGTTGCATTTTATTGGGCCCTGGACTCTCGCGTATCATTTTCTCACGTAGCAGTGCTATGAGTTTTTCAATGGCTTTATCCTCCCGGATAGCTATGGCATCTTGCAAATTCATTTGAAGAATCGATTAAAAGACCTGTACTGAAATTGCCTGCTGATTGTCGATAGGTGGATCAGCTGAAAAGCCGATGGAAGTAGCGTTATCCATGAGGGGGGGTTAAGGTTACTAAAATAAAAAGCCCATCACTCGCTAATAACTTAACGAATAGATGGGCTCTATATATCAATATTAAAAAAGTAACTTAACTATTGCAATACTTGCCTTACAAATTATGTTTCGACTTTGGAGAATCAAAGCCTCACGAATGATCCTCCGGCAAAACGTCAACTCAAATTTCAAAAACCGAACTAAGAGGAATCGTTGAATTGAAAGCTCCTGGAAATTGTCTGCTGATCACCAAAATTGCTTGTATGCTTCAGTAATTGTTAATTAGGCGATGCTACATGCTGATTTTTTCTAATGAAATGATTTTTACATTTTGAATTATTCGCTCTTCAGAATTTCTGCGGGATTACTCCGGGCTGCCTTCATGGTTTGTGACCCGATCATAATAAATGCTATCAACAATACCGCCAGCAAGCCAACCAATAGCTCCGCGATTTGCACGGGTGTGTGATACGGAAAATTGGTGAGTACAAAATTTTCGAAGAACAAGTAAGTTACAGGCAGCGCGATGAGTGCTGATATCGATAGCAGTATGAGAAAACCGCGACTTAATAAATATACGAGGTTACCAGAGGTTGCACCCAATACTTTTCGTATGCTGATCTCCTTGAGCCTTGTCTCCGTTGTGAATATCACCATTCCGAACAATCCCATCGACGCAATAGAAATAGCGAGGAATGAAAGAAATCCTATGATCTTGATCATCGAAGAAAATTCGCTGTATGCATCTTCTATCGCTTCGTCATAGAATTCAGCATCAAACGGATGGACACGATCAATCTTTTTCCATGTTGATTCGATCTTGGTTATCGTTGCTGGCATATCTGTGCTTTGTATTTTGGCATTGATGATTGCTCTGTCTTCTGGTGTCCAGAACATGAATGCCACCGGGCCAATGAGGTTGTCAACCTTGCCATAGTGAAAGTCTTTCATTACTCCAACAATAGTCATCTTGCGTCCATTTACTTTGAAATTGCTGAACGTTATCTCCTCCCCGATTGCTTTCTCCGGGCTACCACTACCGATGTTAAATCGCTTTAACACTTGCTGATTGATGATCACTTCCGTGGCTGCATCCGAGGTAGTAGGTCGTGCACTAAAATTTCCTCCGGCAACGAGCTTATATCCATGTAACGCTAAATAGTTTTCATCCACATGATTGGTCAGGACCAGGACAGAGTCGTGCGAATCTTTGTATTTCATATAACCTCCCCAGGCATTGCCAACGCTTGCGATAATCATCGACCGAGACAGAGCAGTTACTTCCGGCATCTCGTTAAGTTCTTTAAGAAGGGCACCCGGTTTATTGCCTTGCATGTTAATGTTCAGAATGTTCTCTGTGTTGAATCCCAGGTCGAAGGCAAGTATATTTCTATACTGTACATAACCGATGGCGGTCGCTGTTATAAAGATCAATGTGACTGTATATTGAACAACCACCAGGGCGCGCCTGAGTGTTACGTGTTTGAATGCTTTCACCGACGACACATTCCTGAGCGCATTGATCGCACTGACTTTCGAAAAGAACATTGCAGGCATGAAGCCGGCTATCACACCTACGGTGACTGAAAAAATAATAAAGGCTACAACCATAGACGGCGTGAGTTCAAGCTTCACCATCCGCTGCATTTCCGGAGCTATGTTTATCAGCTGCTGTCGTAATAGTAGAAATATAAAATATGAAAGAACAAGTGCAGCCAGGGAAATCATGATCGCCTCCAACAGGAACTGTTGCCGTACATGACTCTTTCCTGCGCCAATAGCTTTGCGAAGACCTACTTCCTTAAAACGGCGCATAGCTCTTGCTATAGACAGATTGGTATAATTGAAACATGCAGACAATATCACAACAAACGCAAGTCCACCCAGTATCCAAAGCATAACCGGAGGAACGTGGGGCCCAGTGGGACCCATTGAGCGTTGGAGAGTCTCTCCCACCACGATCTGATGCAAAGGAAGAAGCTCGAGTTGAATCTTCGTGTCCCGATTGCCACCCGGATCTTCGGCGAGATTTTCATCCTTTGCAATGGCGTCGAGCTGCGACTGAATTAAAGTCATGTCGGCATTTTCCGGCAGCAAAAGATATACGTAGTTCGACCACATGTTTGTCCAATTCTCAAACTTCCTATCATTCTTGTTCAGCAGCTCAGCCGTAGAAAGCGACACGAGTGCTTCAAAGTTGATATGTGAAAAAAACGGAACATCCTTCATTACACCAGTCACTTGGTAATCGAGCGTATCGAATTTGATCGACTTGCCAAGCGCAGATTCGTTGCCGAATAATTTTTTCGCTGCCGTCTCCGTGAGAACGATCGAGTAAGGATCAAGCAGCGCGGTTTCGGGATTGCCTTCCAGCATCGGAAATGTAAAGATTCTAAACACTGATGGCTCCGCCCAATAGCCCTTGATCGGAAGAATATTGTCGCTAACCCTTGCGTCCTGTGAAAAGTCGCTGCGCATAGTTGCCACTTCCTCAATGCCTGTTACATTCTCACGGATAAGCTTTCCGGTTTTTATTGATGTCGTTCCAAACTTGCTGACTTGTTCTCTATTGAAAGTTGTTACGTTGGTGATGCGATAGATCCGCTCTCCATTCTTGTTAAACCTGTCGTACGAACGCAGGTCGAGCACAAACGCGATCAGCAGTAACCCAACAGACATGCTGATAGCAAGGCCAACGATATTGAGAGAAGAGAATAGCTTGTTGCGCATTAGACTCCGTCCCGATGTTTTGATGTAGCTTCCGATCATATATTTTTTTGAATAGAATTCAATTGTTCAATACAAATTGGGATTGTGTATTGGTAGAAGAAAAAAAGTTTTGCTGGATGGCAAAAGTTGAATGTTGAACAACGGTTTTTCCGCTCCGAAACGGATCAACAAATATGATTACTAAGCAAGAAAATTACATAACACACAAATATGAAGTCGTATCCGCTTCGCGCATATCCTACACAAACAACAACGTCGAATGTGTGCTTATCGCCGAAATGCCACAGAGATTTCGTGCGCAAAAATTAGCTCGCACAAGTCGATATGTTTTCGGCCAGAGTTGGTGTTCCTGTACAGTGGCA
>CBQWHS010000526.1:0-3933 GCA_967728665.1 uncultured Chryseosolibacter sp.
GGTGTAAATGTTGTAACTGGCATGTATGAAAATACGCATACCATCTTGTACACGCTGAGTTTCATGCCAAGCAGACTTATCAATGCAATGGCTTTGTAGACTTCCTGCTGTAGATATATTTTAGTTTCTCGGCCATTTGCGAAGTTTGCGCATTTTGCAATGTCATTTCGTTCTTTCTGAAGGTAACGTTCCATTCAATAGGATTTCCATTAGCCTGACTTTCAAGATACAATTTAGATTGCTGCTCATTTAGCCTGTAAAGGCCGCTATCGATTTTTTCGCTTCCGGAATAGGCCATGTATTTTCCCTCCCGGGTAAATTCCATTGTTCGTGCTTCATTGGCAAGCGTGTCTGTTTCGGAAATGTCCTTGCCTCCTTTGTAAACATTCTCGACTTGCCAGGTTCCGACAATGTATTCGATAATTTTTACCGGCGTCTTTTTATTAGAGTTGATCGCCTTGTCCAGCTGCTTATTCTTTTTATCATTATCGTCTTGCGAATAAGATGTTATCGACAGAACGAAAAAGAACAGTACACAAAGGACAGAAGCAATGGACGATTTCATAACACGTTTAAGTATTTGGGATTAAAAGAGCATGCCCGGTGGAAGCTTGATCTGCCGGGTGTTTTTCGAATCGGTTCCCCCTCGCGTTGCCAGGAGACCGCGGATAGCCGATTGGTTGTGTAAAATGATACACGAATAAAAAAGACCGATTAAGGCACAACTATTTTGCCTTTAAATCAAACACTAAATCAAATGTCAATACACCCTATGACCCAGAACAATGGAAATTCTTCTGTTCAAAATCTTCAGCAAAAACTTATTGAATGCGCGTTGACATGTGAAGATTGCGAACGTGCATGTTTGAATGAAGATAATATTACGCTGATGGCAAGGTGCATCGAACTTGATCGCGATTGCGCGGACATCTGCCTTCAGGCTGCAAGGCTGCTGAAACGAGACGCCGAAATTGCAGATGATTTTTTAGTGGTTTGCGAAAAAATGTGCAGAATGTGTGCTGAAGAATGCCGGAAGCATAATCATGATCATTGTCGGAAATGCGCCGAAGTCTGTGAGGCCTGTGCCGATGCCTGTCATGCGATGGTCTAACTTCTAAAACCTTATTTATAGAATCAACTCTTTCACTTTCGATTCACTAAGCGGTTTTGACACATAGTGTTTAACGCCAAGAGCACTGATGAGACGTTGCTCTTCCACCGTTTCCGAAGATGTGAGCACCACGATCACAACCTTTTCCTTTCCCAGGATAGATAGTTTGTTGAACGCTTCAATAAACTGGAAGCCATCCATATGCGGCATGTCCAGATCCAGAAATATATAGTCTGGCAAAAAGCCTTCGCTCAGCATCTTAATTCCAAGCCTGGCATCATGAACTGATTTTACATCGCAGTCGATTTTGGAAACAGCTAAAATTTTGGTATTCAGAAAATGGAAGATTGGATCATCATCTACCAGAAGTATAGTTTTCATTCAAGATATCTCATCGCAATTTAATGAATGAATATTGAGTTTCTGTCTGCCATGATCATGAATTCGATTTTTTTAATCCTTCCTGCGCTTGATGCATAAGGATGTTGGTGATGACGCACAGCAAATAAAAACCTTTGAGCTAATCCCAAAGGTTTTTATTTTTCACTGATAGGAAAAATTCTATTGGATTTTTATCAATCCCATTTGATCTTCACTTGCTGCGATCAAGTTCCAGCCTGTCTGAACGTTATTCTTGCTCGCAAAAATTCTCCAGCGGTAAATTTTTCCGGTCGTTAGTTGACTTGGTGAGGCCTTTCCATCGGAGTTGTAGATAATAGAAGTAGTGCTACTTGGAATCACTATATTTTTGGTAACCACGCCATTTGTATTTGTGAAGCCACCCCAAACAACTTTTCCTGTTGTGGCATCCGTGACTTCGATTACATAATCGCTTGTGCTCGCATAGGCAGCCCATTGAAACGTTGGCGTGACAAAAGCATCAACTGGTGCCGTTGTAGTCATCGCATTTGTTGGAGTAGTCAAGATCACCGCGCTTGTGGCGACAATGTCAACAGATACTGGACTAGCCGCTCCTGATGAAACTGTTACTTTATAATCTCCAAATTTTGTGATGTAATCCGGATCGATTACAATGTAGTCGTTAGCGAAGGTAGCGCGAACGATGTAGGTGCCATCAGGAACATTACTGAATGAATAGCTAAGAGACGAAGAATAGGGAACTGATTTGGAAAGTCCTGGCACAGTTTCACGAGTGATTGAATGCACCAATGAAATATCCATGTTCGCCGGAGGTGTAGCGATGGTTGTTTGTGAGATGACCTTGAAAGTGCCTGAAACTTGTCCTCCAGCATTTTTGGTGAGCGCGATGTTTATCGAATTTGTTTCGGTGTTTGCAGTTACCGTTGCAGCAACGGAGACACTTGAATACTCCGCGAGATATCCTTTAACTTGATATGATCCTGCCGGCGTGTTAAAGATCGTATAATTGCCGTCTTTATCGCTTACGCCCGAGTACGCAACACCGCTACCTTCTGCCACAACAAGAACGCCTTGCTGACCAGTTGAGCCGACTGAAACTTTTCCTTTGATGAAACCAACGTTCGACAAATTAAGTGCAGACATCTGCGCATTTTGTGACGAAACTTGTCCCGCAACAACTTCAAAAGAAATCGGGTCGATGCCTGGGGGAGGAACAGCTGAATAGCCTTGTTTGTAAAATTTCAGGAAATAATTTCCACCATCAACTTTGATTGAATATTCACCATTTCCATCGGTGAGCGCTGTTTTGTTCGGCGCATTTGTGGAGGCATCAAAAACAACCACCGTTACATTAGGCATTAAAGCCGATGTCCCTAGGTCCCTGACTATTCCGGAAATTGTTCCAGTATTCGGAGAAGGATCATCTTTTGAACATTGTGTGAATGCAATGCTTATTACAAATAGTAGCAACGTAAGCCAAACGGAAAATTTAGTAATTCTGTCTTTCATTGAAGTTTTTAAATGTTAATGTGAGTGAGTTTAATGTTTTTTATACGGGTTCAAATCTAGATGACGTGGCCGTTTCGAAACAGTTTGAATCTCTATTAAACTTACGTGTGCATGCATGCTGCGAATGGGCAGGACCAGCGAATGCCTCGACGCTGGAATAACAAACTGACCAACTAATAAGACGTCTGCCGGATTTATTTGCTAGTCAAAGTTTTTATTTTTTTTATGATCTTGTGATGATCCGTATCTTAGAATAAATAGAAGCGAAAGACTTTTTTTAATTTGAGCTTTCGTAATATTTCATACATGACCATTACCTGATATTTGAAAAAAAATTTCTGAATAGATCAAAACTCAATCACCTGCTAAGATTTTTTCACAAACTTGGTTAATATCACCAGGTGCTGACCGTTGACTTTGCCTTCGATGTGTTCAGCGTTATTATCGACAAGGGTAATGCCTCGAACTGAAGTGCCACGCTTAGCCGTAAAGCCTCCACCTTTCACATCAAGGTCTTTGATAAGCACAACGGTGTCTCCGGCTTGCAGAGTAGTGCCGTTGCTATCCTTATGAATAATCATTTCTTCTGTAACAACCTCTCCACGATTCTGATCTTCGCTCTTGGCCCATGCCAGTACTTCTTCATCCAAATACAACATGTCCAGCAAGTCCTGTGGCCATCCTTGATCTCGCATCGAGCTCAGTAAACGCCAAACCATCACTTGCACCGCTGGCACAGGACTCCACATACTTTTATTGAGACACCTCCAATGATTTGCGTCCATCGCCTTGGCACCCGTTATTTGATCATGGCAATTGTGACAGACAAGAATACTTTTATCGGCACTCTCCGAAAAAGGAGAGACAGGATATACTTCTAATTTTTCCGGACTCTCGCATAACTCACAAATGGATCCGCTACGCTGCATCAA
>CBQWHS010000527.1:0-3930 GCA_967728665.1 uncultured Chryseosolibacter sp.
GAGGTAGTTCCTGGCAAGCAAATAGAATGGCTTGTCACTGACAGTCATTTGAGCTTTCTTACAAACAAAAGTGAATGGACTGGTACTAAAATTCGTTTCGACATATCAAAGCAAGGTCAAAAAACGAAGGTACGCTTCACACACTTGGGATTGACTCCCGGAATAGAATGTTTTAATGATTGCTCAAACGCATGGAACTATTATGTGCAAAATAGTTTGTCGAACCTGATAACTACAGGTAAAGGTCAGCCAGATTAAGAAGGAAAACTGGGGAAGAGGATGAAATAAAACAAAAGACCGAAATAATAATTTAAAAAAGACAATATATGAAGAACCAGAATTTCACATCTACGATTTTAGTAGACCAAAGCCCAAAGGATGTCTTTAATGCCGTCAATAATGTACGCGGCTGGTGGTCAGAAGAAATTGAAGGCAATACAACGAAGCCCAATGATGAGTTTACTTATCGTTACAAAGACATTCATAACTGTAAAATGAAATTAGTAGAAGTTGTTCCAGACAAAAAAATTGTTTGGCACGTCCTGGACAACTATTTCAGTTTTACTAAAGACAAAAGTGAATGGAAGGACACGAAGATTAATTTCGAAATTTCCAAGCATGGCGATAAAACACAACTTCACTTCACTCATGTGGGTTTGGTTCCCGACTATGAATGTTACGAGGCTTGCGTTGGTGGATGGACTCAATATGTGCAGCATAGTCTATTGAAACTGATCACAACAGGAAAGGGTGCACCCAACACCAACTCAAAGGCAAGGACAACTCACGAAGTTGCCATCAGATTTAGCGAGCTTGCGAAACAAGAAAAATGGTTTGAAATTCAAGAAGAATTTTTTGCAGATGATGTCAAGAGCGTGGAGCCAGCAAATTCTTTATGGTTAAAAAATGCTGACGGCAAAATTCTAGTTCGTAAAAAAGGTGAGGACTTTGGCAAAACAATAGAGGCAGTACACAGGACGCATACAACTGAGCCTGTTGTAGGCGGCAATCATTTCGCTGTGGGAAGAGAGGTTGACATTACCATTCAGGGGGCAGGAAGAATACAAATTAACCAGGTCATGTTATATGAAGTGAAAGACGGTCAGATTATCTCCGAGCAGTTTTTTTATTAACATTAATTTTCCCTGATCTGGGTTCATCCGGCCCTCGTTGTTTTGTAACGACATGGCAAATTCTATCCGAATGATTCGGAGAGATGGATGAAGCCGGTCGGGGAATAGAAATGAATTCGTCCAGTCACGCACCCCAATAGATAAATCAGAAATGTACGACCTGAAAGACGGTGTGTTTATAATGACTATGTTGATTTATCTGTCCCGTCTAAAAGGTTCCTGGCGAATTCACCAATTGAATTGGCATTAGCGCTTTATACTTCTTCCGTGCCAGCTGGATGATTTGATTTTTATTGAGATCGAAGGTAATTTTTATGATACCGCGAACTTCGAGATCTTTCTTGATGTCAAAAATTTCCTTTGATAATGCATTCCTGTCCAGATCTGGAAACCGGACGTAGAAGTGGTCGAGCATTTGGTAAATCGTTAGTAACTCGTTTGCCTTGATCAGCTCCAGTGCCAGTTCACTGATTTCGTGGTAACGTGATTTTAACATTTCAGGTCCGCGCTTGCGTTTGCCGCCATACAATGTAATTTTTGTATTTTCCATAGATAATAGTTAGAGGGACACACCTTTTTTCCATGGGATGAAATCATCCTGGTGAAGTTGCTCTGCTTTCGTCACAACTTCTCCACCCGCAACACGAATTAAAAATTCGAGTAACTCTTTTCCGGATTGCTCTATTGATTTCCCTTCAGTGATGATATCGCCATGATCAAAATCAATAATATCAGTAATGCGTTGTTTTAAAATTGAATTCGTTGACGTCTTGATGATGGGGCAGATAGGATTACCTGTGGGAGTGCCAAGCCCAGTTGAGAAGATGATAAGATTTGCTCCGCTTCCGGCCATGCCAGTTGTCGCTTCCACATCATTACCTGGTGTGCACAACAAGTTCAATCCTGTTGTGGTCGCGTATTGTGCGTAGTCAAGTACGTCAGTGACGGGCGATGTTCCGCCTTTGCGTGCAGCACCTGCCGATTTCATGGCGTCCGTGATTAATCCGTCTTTGATATTTCCAGGTGATGGATTCATTGAAAAACCACTCCCTGTAGATTCAGCCTGCGCATTATAGGTTTGCATCAAGGTGGCGAATTTCGAACCGATCTTCTCGGTAACACAACGGTCAATCAAATTTTGTTCAACACCACACAGTTCAGGAAACTCAGCGAGAATTGTTTTTCCACCAAGGGCCACAAGCAGGTCAGACACTAATCCCATGGCAGGGTTTGCCGTTATTCCCGAAAACCCATCAGAACCTCCGCATTTCAATCCGATACAAAGTTTATCAAGGCTTGCAGCACGCCTTGATATTTTGTTGACGCGACTAAGCATCACAAAAGTTTCCTGGATTGCCTGCTGTAGCAATAATTCTTCAGACGGATATTTTTGCTGCTCGAAATAAAGCACTGGTTTGTCATTGCTTGCATTTACGTCACGCAGGCTTTGTTTAAGATTTTCAATTTGTGCGTGTTGGCATCCAAGGCTCAAAATTGTTGCACCGGCTACATTTGGATTATTGATATAACCTGCGATCAGCTTGCAAAGGTTGTCGGAATCCTCACGTGTTCCCCCACAGCCGCCACTGTGTGTTAGAAATTTAACACCGTCAATATTTTCAAATACACGGGCCTGCTTGCTATCCTCCTGGCTATGCGCAGATTCATTCAGGGAAATTGGTTTGTTCGCCCGGTATTGTCGAATGAGTTTTTCGACAAGTCCTTCATATTTATCGGGTAACTCATAACCTAGGTGTTTTGAGAAAGCATTTTTTAAATATTCAACGTTCCTGTTCTCGCAAAAGACAAGCGGAACAACGATCCAATAATTGCGCGTGCCAACCTGTCCGTCTGACCGATGATAGCCAAGAAATTTTTTTGTCTTGAAATGCGATACGTCAGGTTTAGCCCAGCTATAGCCGGAATGACGGATCACATACGGGTCGGCGTCATGCTTAACATTAACGGTTGAGATTACTTCACCTTGATTGACAGCTTTCACTGCCTTACCAATGACAACACCATACATGACCAAGGGATCGCTGACGTTCATCGACCGTGTCGCAAATTTGTGTTTCGCTTGTACGTCCGTAGTAAGATGATAGATCTCTTTGTTATAACTAACCTTCTGACCTTTTTTAAGATCGGTCAGGGCAATGAGGACATTATCGTCGGGATGGACCTTGATTACTTCCATGTATAGATGTCTGGTAAATACAACTCAAAGATTCTATTAATTCGTTTGATGTTCTTTTGTTTTTTTACCCAACACATATGGTTTTATAGCAAATCCTTTATAATCCAGTGGCCGATTGCTAATATCGTATCATGAAGAAATTCCTGTTAAAGGTTACTTCTGGTCCAGAATATTCGTTCTCATACTCTAATGAGGAGTGCCCTCATTTTTACGATGAGTTTCATTATCATCCCGAGATTGAACTTACGCTTATTACAAAAGGAGAGGGAACACGTTTCGTTGGCGACAACATTGAGCGATTCCACGATGAGGATCTTGTACTAGTTGGTTCAAATCTGCCACATGTTTGGAAGAATGATGATGCCTATTACAGCAAAGAATCATCGTTAAAAGCGAATTCAGTCGTTATCCATTTTCATCCCGATTTTCTGGGGAGAGAATTTTTTGATCTTCCGGAGACGGCTTCGATACGAAACCTGCTTCAGAAAGCATCAGCTGGATTAGCGCTTAACGGCAACGTGAAACGAAGTGTCTCCAGTGCAATGAAGCGAATGGCTAAGCAGGGGAATTTCGAAAGACTTATTACACTGATTAGCATCC
>CBQWHS010000528.1:0-3923 GCA_967728665.1 uncultured Chryseosolibacter sp.
AAATTTGGGTAATGCCACTGCCCTGCCAGGTCCATGTTCCAGTGATATGGAATAGCTTCTTTGCAGAGCAGGAATCGATGTATTCTGGGCTTTTTAAGTTTAGTAAATAGTTTATTGGTTGACCAACTCATTGAGTCTGTAACAACGCGCTATCGTGTGCAGAGCGAACTCATTACTGTATCAGCGGTGTGCAGACCTTAGTCATTACCGTGATTGATCTAAATCGACGTATCTCATTTACAAATGCTAGTGATCGCTAACGTCTTCAATACTCGATGGAATTATAGAACAAAACATCCCTCGTAGTAAGTTATTTTTGCCACTGGGAAAAGTAAATTTAAATATTTAGCAATTGGTACTATTTTCAATTTGTTCTGCAAATTGAATGATCAATCGACACTTCAGGATACTGGCAAGTTCTACTATTTGATTGAATGGCATTCTGTGTTATTTGTTTGAGGGATGCGTTTTCAGTTATTTTACTTCTAAGCGCCTTTATTATTGCCAATTAAAAGAAGGAATACTTTCTCTCCAGAACTGTAAAGAACATGTTGCCCCTCACGATTACAATATGCCTGTTTTGTTTCCATATTGTTTACGCCCAGCAGATCAATACTATTTATGTAGAGCTCATACTGGCAACGCTGATCTTCATTTCTACATTGACCTTTTTATACCTGGTGTGCATTAAGAAAGTAAGAAGAGAAGGGAATATGAAAACAGGTTGTAACAAACGACTGGCGGAAATTGAAATGAATGCACTGGCCCTACGTGCACAGATGAACCCTCATTTTATATTCAACAGTCTGAATGTCATTAACCGGTACATTGTAAAGGCCGATCCGGAAACGGCCTCTCTTTACCTCACAAAATTCTCAAGATTAATCAGACTCATTCTTGAGAATTCAAAAAATTCGAAAGTCCTGTTGCAACAAGAGCTCAATGCCATTACGCTCTACATCGAGATGGAACTTATCAGATTCAACGATAAATTCACATACAATATTGAGGTAACGCCGGTGGTCGATCTTCAAAGAATTGAAATACCACCAATGATACTCCAGCCCTATATTGAAAATGCCATATGGCACGGCTTGATGCCAAGACCAGAACCTGGCAAACTGGAGATTACTATCGACATTAGAAATGAAAGGTTGATCTGTATTATCGAAGACAATGGCATAGGGCGTAAACAAGCATTAAAATTCAAAAGCAATACACTAAGAAAAAAATCTCAAGGGATGCAGATCACTTCTGACCGGCTTGACTTGCTGACGCAAGACAGCGCAATCAATTCTTCAGTTGAGATCATCGATTTGAGAAATGAAAAAGGACTCGCTGCAGGAACCAAAGTAATTATTACAATTCCAGTGATGGTGCCAATAGAAGTCATTGTCAAAGAAAATTAAAACAAACTATATGTACTCCATCATTATAATTGATGACGAAAGAAATAGCCTTGAATTGCTGGAATGGGAGATAAAAAAATATTGTCCATCCCTTAAAATTGTTGCAATGTGTGACTCCCCCCGGGCCGGTATAGAGGCAATTCAAACGCATCGTCCGGATCTTGTATTTCTTGACATTGAAATGCCTACGATGAATGGCTTTGAAATGCTACAGAAGGTAAACCCAATCACCTTTGATGTCATCTTTACAACTGCCTATGATGAATTCGCTGTGAAAGCGTTCAAAGTTAGCGCATTGGACTATCTTCTTAAACCGATTGATATCAATGAACTAAAACGTGCAGTATTAAAGTTTGAGCAAAAGCAAGACAAAGAGAACGATGAAGCCACAAGTTCTATCCGCACAGAAATTATCCCTCCTTCTTATAAAAAGCGCATCGCCCTCACCACATCGGAAAGCCTTATCTTTGTTGATCCAGAAAATATTATTTATTGCGAGAGCAGCAGCAATTATACTTTTTTCCATCTCAATACAAATGAAAAGAAAATGTTGGTGGCAAAAACCCTGAAAGATGTGGAGGAAATTTTGGTGAGCTATGATTTTTTCAGGATCCACAATTCGTACCTCGTCAATATGAAACATATTAAAGAATTTGTACGTGGATCTGGCGGCTACGTGGTGATGAGTGACGGAAACCATCTCACCGTATCGCGAACAAGAAAAGACGAGTTTTTTGAAATGTTCTCCAGATTCTGATTGCGAGCAAAACTAAATCATCGAATTAGTGAGCGCATAAAATTCATCGATGTGATTTCTATACATTTTCTGCAGACAGGCAATCGAATTTCCGCAATGATCCAGACGTTCAAATATTGGTAGTCACAAATCATACCAGTGCGACAGAACACTGTGACAATGATTACTATGATTTTGAACCGAGAAGTTTTGCGATGATCCAGTTATTGAATTTCTCGCGCTGTTCAGGATAAGTCCAATGGCCTGTCTCCAGATATAAGACAAGTTCTTTCGGAGCAGTGATCACATTGTAAGCCGCATACATAGAAGTTGGCGGGCAAGTTTCATCGTTATATCCCCACGAATAATATCCAGGAATTTTCAGTAGTCGCGCAAAATTCACTACATCATAATATTTCATCGTCTCCATTTTCTCTTTCAGATTATTGTAAGGCAAGTTAGTCTTGTCAAACATATGTGGCCATCCACCTGCTCTTCCTTTCAGGTATCCAGTCACATCACTAAGTGCCGGATAGAACGCAGCAAGAAATTTTACCCGAGGATCAAGGGCAGCTGTAATGATAGAGAGCGCTCCGCCCTGGCTTCCACCTGATACGCCAAGGTTCACACCATCAAACTGTGGCAAAGTGAATAGAAAATCATTCGCGCGAACACACCCCAGGTAGACACGTTTGTAATAATAACGGTCTTTGTTGTCCATGTTGTAATTCCAATATCCGTTCAATGCACTGTTGGTAAGATCTGCATAAACTGCGGGGTCCATTGTTACCGGAATACCATGAATTCCGACTTCTAAAGTTATGATGCCCTTTTCTGCGGTTACAACGTCACCGACATACGCGCGAACTCCAGCGCCCGGAACTTTCAACAACGCCGGATATTTGCCTTCCTTTTTTGGTATTGAAAGAATTCCGTAAAACCGCGAGCCGTTGCGAAAGTTCTGGAGGTTTACGTGGTACACATTTACTTTATCATTACATCGCTCAGGAAGCAAAATCATTTTCGCATCCATTGGAATTTTTGCAGCTTCAGCTTTCGCTTGCTCCCAGTATTCTACAAAGTCCAACGGGTTTTCGGCAGTGGGCCAAATGGCGCCCGGATCAAAGCCTGCCGTACCAATGCTACGATAGTCACGGCCATCGACTTTTGCAATCACCGTGCATCGAAGAAAGCCCGGTGATTTCAGAGAACCTCCGTCCAATGTTATAGTTCCATTTTTTAATACAGTAGAATCTTTCCTAGCCGGTTCCATTTTCTCCGGACCAATCTCATATTTGACTTTTACATCTTTTAGGGGATTTCCATTTTGTAAAACTGAAACGGCAAACTTCACTTTCTCTCCGGCCTTGTAAGTCCAATCGTCATGATCGGGAGCAATAATTACTTTGACTGACTGTTCGGTAGGTTGTGCAAGTAAATTCGCCTGCACAAGAAATAGAATCGCTAACAAGAATCCGTTGACGAACTTCCTCATATTGATTGATTGGGTTGATTGCTACTGTGAATTTGTGGTTATCTGAACTTAGTCCGATACCTGATGTGGGTGCGAATTCCTAGGGTAAAAGTTAGCTGTTAATGCCTCCTGGCTGATTTGATCTCCTCCTCCTGTTCCTTTCGTTTGATTTCACGCATTTCTTTCTTGAAAATTTTGCCAGTCTTCTTCGCAGTCTTTGACGTGGACTTAGCAACCTTCCTTGACGCGTGCTTCATCTCCTTCCGCGCTTGCCTTAAGTCTTTTTTAATTTGCCTCTCTTGAC
>CBQWHS010000529.1:0-3904 GCA_967728665.1 uncultured Chryseosolibacter sp.
ATAACGCCAATACATTTGCTATAAAATGGGAATATCAGGCTATGAATGCCGATGCCTTGGCAATGTTTTCATTGGATGAAAAAGGCAAAGCGCAGTCTATTAAAATGAAAGGCATTTCGCCAAATATTGACTTTAGTTTTGATTTTCAGGATCTGGACTTACAAAGGAAGGATGATTTTAAAGCTTATGAAGGATACTATAAGTTTCAATTTGAACCGGGAAAAGATGCGTATATAAAGATAATAACCAAAAATAACCATCTGGTGCTGATTGAAACATGGAATGGAGCAGAAATTACTTTTGATCAGCAGTCTGAATTGCAATTTTTTAATGAACAAAGAAATTACCCGCTAAAGTTTACTAAAAACAAAGAAGGGGCCATTATTGAGGTTCTTGTACACAACAAGGATTTATGGAAAAAGGCTAATGATTACAAGCCATAATTAACCCTGCTGTTAGAATGATTTCAGATCAAATAAAAGACTTTCGAAGGTTATTATCGATCTCCCATTAACAAAAGAGGAGTAGAAAAAATAGTGGCAAGAGAAAACGATCTGATCATTAAAAACTAAAAACATCAATGACAATTTGAACAATGACGAATTGGTTAGTTGACGGTTAACCCTGTCAAGAATAAAAATAAAATAGTGATGAGTAAATCTAACAGAACAATTATTAACGCTGCTTTCTTGGGAGTCATTATCGCAACAAGCATATGTAATGTCTCTTACGGACAAGCCAAGGCCGAAAAACTCGACAAACTAATAAGTGCTTATGCTGCATATGGAAAATTTCATGGCTCGGTTCTGGTCGCCGAAAAAGGCAGCGTTATTTACAAAAAGGGATTTGGATTGGCTGACATGGAATGGAATGTTCCGAACCAGCCCGATACTAAACATAGGTTAGGTTCCATCACAAAGCAATTCACTGCCATGTTGATCATGCAATTGGTTGAACAAGGTAAATTGAAATTAGATGTACCCATCTCCACCTATCTTTCTGATTATCCTAAAAAAAACGGAGATGTAATTACGCTTCATCATTTGCTCACACACACCTCCGGAACTCCGAATATGACTTCGTTCCCGCGGTTCGGTAAAGACATCATGCGTAATTCTTACACCCCGGTGGAACTTGTCAAGCTCTTTGCTGACTCAGCGCTGAATTTCAAACCCGGAGAAAAATTTGAGTACAGTAATTCAGGCTACATTCTACTGGGTTACATCGTTGAGAAAGTAACGGGTAAATCGTATGAGCAGGTGTTACAAGAGAACATCTTTACTCCGCTCAACATGAAGGATACAGGGTATGATCACGCCGGACCTTTGCTGAAGAACCGAGCTCGTGGTTATCAGAAAAATGGATGGCTTTATGTCAATTCAGATTTTATTGACATGTCAGTGCCATACGCTGCCGGATCAATGTATTCAACGGTAGAAGATCTGTACCTCTGGAACCAGGCATTGTATGGCAGTCAACTGCTGCGGAAGGAAAACATGGACTTGTTATTCGCCAAACATATTCCGTCTGGAGGAAATTATCATTATGGTTATGGCTGGGGCATTGGTGAAATTCCTTTAGGCAACACGACAGAACGAATAGGAACCGTAGGCCATAGCGGAGGGATCAACGGTTTTAATACACAACTCACGCGCATTCCATCGGACAAATCATTCATTGTGTTGTTGAATAACACTGGAGGCGCACCCCTCAATGAAATGACGAAAGCCATTGCGGCAATTCTTCATGATAAATCATACGACCTTCCTAAAAAATCGGTTGCTTTTTCATTGGCAGACAGAATAGAAAAAAAAGGACTTCCCGCTGCACTTGATTATTATAACGACATCAAAGACTCCATCGGGTACTATCTCAATGAAAATGAAATGAACGGCACTGGATATCAATTCCTGCAGTGGGGGAAAGTGAAAGAAGCCGCTGCGATTTTTAAACTCAACACACAAGCGTTTCCCAAATCATCAAATGTTTACGATAGCTATGGAGAAGCACTCATGGCCCTTGGCAACAAAACAGAAGCGCTTGAAAATTATAAGAAATCCGTAAAACTAAACCCCGGTAACGAAGGCGGTATCAAAATATTAAAAGACAACGGCATAAAGACAGACGACCTGGTCAAGAAAGTTCCTGTTGAATATTTGAAACTTTTGGAAGGCGAATATCTGAACATCAATAATGAAGAATGGAAAATCAAATTTGAGATAACAGAAGGTATCTTGTATGGAAACGACAGAGGCTACAGATATAAAGTACTTCCGGTAGGGGAAGGAGAGTTTGTCAATCCGGATGATGGAGCCTCATTGGTTTTCGATACCAAAGACAAGAAAGCAATAACGATGGTGCTTTTCGGAAGGGAGAAGTTCAAGAAGGTGATTTGAAGGAGATGTTATTGGTTGATTTCAACTGTAAATGATTATTGATTTCTTTATAGCTACTTACAAGTAATCGCGATGGAATGTGTGGCAAGCAAATGTGCCAACGCGCGGTGGCCACTACTCTGTCCGCGCGGCATTGTGCATAACGTTTGGCTATAAGGCGTTGCCGGATTAAGAGCGCTAACAAATGCAGCGAAGCGGAATGTTTAGCGCGACCTCCCGAATCTGTCCTACGTGACCAAATGTAATTTGAAAGATAATACTTTTCGTTTTCACTAAACCCGGCAATGACTTATAGCTTGTGTTAGCGGCTGGCGGTATCACAGAACCGGTCTGTCATTTTTGTACTCAACAACTTTTTCCAAAGTCCCAGCTTCAGAATAGTATTCCCATTTACCTTCCCTGGTCCACTTGTCGTTGATCATTATTTTTTTACCCTTCTCTTTAAGCTGTCCAGTGCTGCGGTGTCGATTAGTGTATTCGCATGTTAGTCGAACTTGGCCATTAATCGTATCTCTTTTGCAATGAGTTTCACCAGCGGGTGGCATTCCTGCTTCACCTAAAATCGTCTCACCTACAACATATCCAAACTTATCAAAATTTGTAATCGTATAAAGTTCTTGTCCGTCCTTGGATGTTTGTCGCCACTCTCCAACCTCTTTTATATCAAGCCCATTTTTAGTTTTTATTACCAAAAGGTCACCTGTCCAATATTGTTTATACCAATTTGCCTTTCCTGAAAAGTTTTTGACTAACGTGTCGTTGTTGTTTAAGTATATTTTGTCAGCCTTAGAAAGTGACTTCTTGAAGTAGTATTTCTCCTGTCCGCAGGAAAGCATCGTGACTGAAACAACAATTATTAGGATAAATCTCATTTGTGGTTTAATCTAGCTTGCCGCTAACGTTCGTGCATGAGGCGTGGCTGGGGTTTTCGAAGTACTGTCTTGTCCCATGACACAAAACGTATTTTGAAAAACTAAACTATAAATTACACTGAACCCCCAGCCATGTTTTATACATTTTGTTGTGCACCGTTTTTTTTATGATAAATCTTTTAAGGTAATTAATCTGACTTTACTGTCGTTAAGTCCAATTCTCCTTAAGGTGTCTTCATGTCTTTTCCGTTCATTGTCATCGTAGTAACTGACTGTCCACATTGCATCCGAAGCTGTATTCCTTATAATTGTTTCAAAATATTTAATATCAACGTCCGATAATGAATGTCCAAGTACGTAAACTTCATTAATGTGATTAAGTTTTGAAAAGAAGTCGTTGTTCTCCTTAATTATTGAGTCTGAGTCTTTATAAGTTTCTTTGAAATAGTCGTCAAGTATCTTATTTCCTTCTGCTACTCTGACATCCGTGTCCTCATCGTTATTCTTACTAAATGATTCGTCTTCATTAAATTCTCTGCCATGTCCCAAGATTAAAAGCGAGTTTTGGTCGACCGCCTTATTATGGAGATAAAGAATATTTTTAGGCTCTATTCTGTATGTAGTTTCAAGTGTTTT
>CBQWHS010000530.1:0-3896 GCA_967728665.1 uncultured Chryseosolibacter sp.
GGATGGAAAAGATTGAAATGAAAGTTTTTTGTGATGCTCCTTTTGATTTATTAATATAGTTGTATACCCGTGCAACCTGACTTTAGATCTCTTGAAACATTTCATCCCTACAGGATGGCAGCCAAATCTTGAATTGTATGCTACCGATATTTGGTCCCTCTGGGACCATCTTCAAAATTGGATATATTCAATTTTTCTTGTTAATGTAATTGGATAGTCTGGATTTTCGTTTGATGCACTTGCAATTCGTCCCAGAGGGACGCCATACCGGTAGCCTTGTTATCGCATGATACAACCATCCCGTAGGGATGGAATATTAAATGTCAATTGCTATTCAATCGGATGGAAAAGATATTTCTCCTCGTATTCGACGCCAAATTTCTTTAACAATTCGACATACTCGGATTGAAATGAAAGTTTTTTGTGATGCTCCTTTTGATTCTTAATGTAGTTGTATACCTGTGCGACTTGACTTTTTCCATATGAGAATGCACCATATCCCGATTGCCATCGAAACTGACCTTTCGTTAATCTCCTTTTGTTAATCCACTCCGATGACTCACCTTTCACAATCCTCATTATCTCTGCTGTAGATTGGGTATTGTCAACTCCGATAAGAATATGCAAGTGATCTGATGTTCCATCAATTGCCAGCATCTTGTTTTTATGGTTGGTAACTATTCCGGTGATGTATTTGAAAAGCTCAACCTCCCAGGTAGGATTAATAAGGCTTGTCCTGTTTTCAACCGCAAAAACAAATTGGATAAAAATTTGAGTGTATGTATTAGCCATTCCTTTTTTTGGAATGGTAATTTATTTTTTATGGATTATAAAAGAAATCTGGTAAACATCGAGCTTCCAACTTATGCAGCCTCGTTAACTTTCATCATTCTTATGGTGAAAAACCCAAGCACTCCTACCACAGCCACGATTATAGACCACAACCAAATTTTATTTTCAAAAAGAGGATTTGTTGTAGACAACTCGGGCGAAATATTTTCTTCAGGTCCTATCGTTAGATCAGGAATACTTGCTGGAATTTTTCGTTCAAAATATTGCAGGTCGTAGCTGGCAAATCCAACGGTTCTGTTTCCATAGAAAAGATAATTTGTCCCTGGCTTCAATAATGAAATAACTTTCACGGCTGGAGCAGATGCCTTCACATCGGATATTGTTATCGGCTCGTTGTCTTGATTGTCGATTAGGATTCGTACTTGTTTAGCTGACTGATTGCTCAACTCAAAGATGTTATCATAAAATGAAGTGATATAGCCTTCAGCGACGGTTCTATAATTTTTTATCCATCCTTTTTCAGATTTAATACTATCGCTTACAATTTGAATCAAGCAATGGCGGTAAAAATCTTTGTCGTTTTTTGTGTGTATTTGAAGAGCACTCAAAGGTTGATAGTACTTTAATGTTAAATCAATCCAGGATTGTTTGCTACGTTTTTCTTCAGATACCTTCCATGATAAGTCAACAGGAATAAATTCGCCTGGAATGACCTCTTCACTTTTAAACGTTGTGCCCTCATAGTGCAGTTCATTTTCCGACTGAACGGAAATCCTGACAAAGGGATACTTCGTCTGTGGAAAATTCACCCTTGTATACCGGTAATTTTCATGTGTGTTACTCACACTAAAGACTTTTTGATCATTGACAATTTCGAACCAATTCTTACGGTCATCGCTTCCTTCGATATTTACAGTTGCGAAAAAATTAATCTCTTTAAACGCCAATTCAATATTTGTTAGGCCGGTATTTGGTGGAAGCTCAAAGCTTACAAACAGTACCTTGTTTTTGTAGCTTCTGTTGAATTCAGGAAGGGAGAAATCGCGCGATGATATTCTTTTTCGTTTTATCCGGAGCACGTACGGATTCTCCGTTGTGTCCATAGAGGTCAATGAATAAATCCGAAGATCCGAAAAATCATCGTTGAGATGTTGAAAAATTTCCGGAGTTAAGGAGATAGCGTAGTAACCCTCGACACCAATCGTCGAAATCTCTCTGCGGAAAGAAAAGTTCTTCTTTTGCGCCACTGCGCTCAATCCGAGAATTGTGTAGAACAGGCAAAAACTAATTCGCTTCATTTTCTGCGGTGCGTTTAAACTTGTTGTAAAGGAAAGAGGATATCAGCATCAATGCGCCAAGAATAATCATCACAATAGTTTTTGATATGGTGCTCATGTCAGCCATATCATAGATAAAAAGTTTTAGCAACGTGATGCCAAATAGTGTGATCGCACTAATGCGAATATGTTTCTGGTCGCGTATTAATCCGAGGACAATGAGGAATAGCGCATACAGTCCCCATAAAATGCTCAACGATAATTTGTAGCTGTTTTCAACACGGGCCATGTCAAGCCAATGAATGAGTTCACTGCTTAACAGCACAAGGATGGCGAGGTGCATGAGAACATGTTCGACTTTACGCAAATCATCCGGGAAAAATTTATCACGGACATATCGATAATTAAAGAATAGGAGTGGCGTGATCAGAATCAGCCCGACATAACGAATGACAATATTGTCAAACGTCCGAAAGTAATAAAGATTCTCCTGGTCATTCAGGTAACTGCTTCGAAGGAGACTAAGTTCATACAAGCCTACAACGACAAAGGCAATGAGCGTAAGCGCATTGAAACTCATGTTTACGATCATGAGGTATTTATTCTTGATAATTTTTGTTTGGATGATTGATAAGACGATTCCGAAAATAGCGGAATAGTATATCAGCCAAAGATTTTTATAGCGGGCGATATCCTCATCGTATTGATCATAAGCGTACTCGCCTCGTATGGTAATTTTTGACGCCGCATACTTGTAGTTCCACAATTGTTCGACCTCTTTAAAGATTCCCATGTACGTGATGAATAATATTAAAGCAGGTACCCCAAGGCTCAAGCCCTTGTATTGGATAGAATCGACATTAGGTCCGGTGAATTTCGAATTTATTGACAAGCGATAAATAATGCTAAGCGCTGCAACGACTAACACACTTGAAAGAAATTGAACATTGATAAAGATCGTGTTTTGCGTGACCGTGTCGTTCAGGTAGTAGTAGCTCTCAGGATAATTGATTTGCCAATCTTGTAGCAGACTGGCAAACGCCAGAACGATCAACGCGTAGGAAATTCGCTCATAGGTTCGGAAGTTTTTGGTTCTTCCGATCCAAAATAAAAGCGCTGCTTCGAAAGCCCAGACAATTGTTACATAGTTTCCTTCAAGTTGAACCGGAACCGCGATTGTTAAGAACACCAATACCATTCCTGCCAGGAAGTAAAAAAGGTCCTTGGATTGTTTTTGCTTTTTAAAAATAATCGCGCAAGCAACAAAGTGTATTAACGCCGTGAAGACAGTGAACACTCCGAGGAACTGATCTCCGTTTTCTGCGTAATCAATTGAAAGATATCCGTAAGTATAATAAACGAATGAATTAATAAGCATCACCGCGAGATCTGCCACGGTCAGCGGTTCTTTCTTAATAAGTTTATAGGCGAGAAACATCGTATAGAATGTTCCGAAGAACAGTGTCGCGAAGATCAGGCTTGGCCAGAGATGTTTGGTTTCATTGTAGCTGGTACCAAACCACGCTGCAAACGAAAGCCATGTCAAACCAAAAGCAATGTAATAGAGGATTCGCCAGTCTTTCTTAAATGACAGAGTAAGTATTCCAATATTGATTATCGTAATGTAAGAAAACAGGATTACTACTCGTCCTGATCCATCGCTCAATAAAAATGGAACGGCATAGGCGCCTGTTAAGCCAATAATTCCAATAACTTCTTTGTTGTATTGTGTAGCAGCGAAAACAGTGAAAGCCGTAAACGCCACCATTAATGCGAATGTGAGAAGTTGTGGAATCAATTGATAAATATCATACGCTGCAAATGTTA